>NZ_JADEXT010000109.1:0-1570 GCF_015206985.1 Nostoc sp. LEGE 12447
CAAAACGGAGAGTTTGATCCTGGCTCAGGATGAACGCTGGCGGTATGCTTAACACATGCAAGTCGAACGAAATCTTCGGATTTAGTGGCGGACGGGTGAGTAACGCGTGAGAATCTGGCTCTAGGTCTGGGACAACCACTGGAAACGGTGGCTAATACCGGATGTGCCCTTGGGTGAAAGGTTAACTGCCTAGAGATGAGCTCGCGTCTGATTAGCTAGTAGGTAGTGTAATGGACTACCTAGGCGACGATCAGTAGCTGGTCTGAGAGGACGATCAGCCACACTGGGACTGAGACACGGCCCAGACTCCTACGGGAGGCAGCAGTGGGGAATTTTCCGCAATGGGCGAAAGCCTGACGGAGCAATACCGCGTGAGGGAGGAAGGCTCTTGGGTCGTAAACCTCTTTTCTCAGGGAAGAACACAATGACGGTACCTGAGGAATAAGCATCGGCTAACTCCGTGCCAGCAGCCGCGGTAATACGGAGGATGCAAGCGTTATCCGGAATGATTGGGCGTAAAGCGTCCGCAGGTGGCAATGTAAGTCTGCTGTTAAAGAGTCTAGCTCAACTAGATAAAAGCAGTGGAAACTACATAGCTAGAGTACGTTCGGGGCAGAGGGAATTCCTGGTGTAGCGGTGAAATGCGTAGAGATCAGGAAGAACACCGGTGGCGAAGGCGCTCTGCTAGGCCGTAACTGACACTGAGGGACGAAAGCTAGGGGAGCGAATGGGATTAGATACCCCAGTAGTCCTAGCCGTAAACGATGGATACTAGGCGTGGCTTGTATCGACCCGAGCCGTGCCGTAGCTAACGCGTTAAGTATCCCGCCTGGGGAGTACGCCGGCAACGGTGAAACTCAAAGGAATTGACGGGGGCCCGCACAAGCGGTGGAGTATGTGGTTTAATTCGATGCAACGCGAAGAACCTTACCAAGGCTTGACATGTCGCGAATCCTGGTGAAAGCTGGGAGTGCCTTCGGGAGCGCGAACACAGGTGGTGCATGGCTGTCGTCAGCTCGTGTCGTGAGATGTTGGGTTAAGTCCCGCAACGAGCGCAACCCTCGTTTTTAGTTGCCAGCATTAAGTTGGGCACTCTAGAGAGACTGCCGGTGACAAACCGGAGGAAGGTGGGGATGACGTCAAGTCAGCATGCCCCTTACGCCTTGGGCTACACACGTACTACAATGCTCCGGACAGAGGGCAGCAAGCATGCGAATGCAAGCAAATCCCGTAAACCGGAGCTCAGTTCAGATCGCAGGCTGCAACTCGCCTGCGTGAAGGAGGAATCGCTAGTAATTGCAGGTCAGCATACTGCAGTGAATTCGTTCCCGGGCCTTGTACACACCGCCCGTCACACCATGGAAGCTGGTAGTGCCCGAAGTCATTACTCCAACCATTCGTGGAGGAGGATGCCTAAGGCAGGACTGGTGACTGGGGTGAAGTCGTAACAAGGTAGCCGTACCGGAAGGTGTGGCTGGATCACCTCCTTTTTAGGGAGACCTACACCCCTTACATATCGAAAAACATACAGTTAAATAGATAGTAAGTTGGTCTAACCTAGGTCGGTCGA
>NZ_JADEXT010000109.1:1668-4962 GCF_015206985.1 Nostoc sp. LEGE 12447
GTGAGATTTCAGCAACATGACATTCGTGTCAGACTGCTGAGAATGTTCTCAGCCAGAACCTTGAAAACTGCATAGAAACGCGAAATTAGCAGGCAGACACAGACATTGAGAGTACTGAGTGCCTCGGCTTAGAGTGCTGATTAAAATCAGTGCGAAGTCATGAGGTAAGCAGAACTAACTATTTGTGAATGCAAAATGTGAAACACCAAATGAATTGAGTGGTCAAGCTAATAAGGGCTAACGGTGGATACCTAGGCACACAGAGGCGACGAAGGACGTGGTTACCGACGATATGCTCCGGGGAGTTGGAAGCAAACATTGAGCCGGAGATTTCCGAATGGGGCAACCCTATATACTACCTGCTGAATATATAGGCAGGAGAGAGCCAACCCAGCGAATTGAAACATCTTAGTAGCTGGAGGAAGAGAAATCAAAACAGAGATTCCCTAAGTAGTGGTGAGCGAAAGGGGAAGAGCCTAAACCAATTGGTTTACCGATTGGGGTAGTGGGACAGCAATATCGAATCTAGCGGTTAAACGAAGCAGCTAAATACTGCACCAAAGAAGGTGAAAGTCCTGTAGTTGAAAACTCAAGGATAGTAGCTGAATCCCGAGTAGCATGGGGCACGAGGAATCCCATGTGAATCAGCGAGGACCACCTCGTAAGGCTAAATACTACTGTGTGACCGATAGTGAACCAGTACCGCGAGGGAAAGGTGAAAAGAACCCCGGAAGGGGAGTGAAATAGAACATGAAACCGTTAGCTTACAAGCAGTGGGAGGACTATTTAAAAGTCTGACCGCGTGCCTGTTGAAGAATGAGCCGGCGACTTATAGGCACTGGTAGGTTAAAGCGAGAATGCTGGAGCCAAAGGGAAACCGAGTCTGAAAAGGGCGATAATCAGTGTTTATAGACCCGAACCCTGGTGATCTAACCATGGCCAGGATGAAGCTTGGGTAACACCAAGTGGAGGTCCGCACCGACTGATGTTGAAAAATCAGCGGATGAGTTGTGGTTAGGGGTGAAATGCCAATCGAACCAGGAGCTAGCTGGTTCTCCCCGAAATGTGTTTAGGCGCAGCGGTAATGATTATATCTGGGGGGTAAAGCACTGTTTCGGTGCGGGCTGGGAGACCGGTACCAAATCGAGACAAACTCTGAATACCCAGAGCACACATTGCCAGTGAGACAGTGGGGGATAAGCTTCATTGTCAAGAGGGAAACAGCCCAGACCACCAGCTAAGGTCCCCAAATCATCGCTAAGTGATAAAGGAGGTGAGAGTGCACAGACAACTAGGAGGTTTGCCTAGAAGCAGCCACCCTTGAAAGAGTGCGTAATAGCTCACTAGTCAAGCGCTCTCGCGCCGAAAATGAACGGGGCTAAGCGATGTACCGAAGCTGTGGGATTAATAATAAACGATTAATCGGTAGGGGAGCGTTCCGTCGTAGGTAGAAGCAGTAGCGGCAAGCAGCTGTGGACGAAACGGAAGTGAGAATGTCGGCTTGAGTAGCGCAAACATTGGTGAGAATCCAATGCCCCGAAACCCTAAGGTTTCCTCCGCCAGGTTCGTCCCCGGAGGGTTAGTCAGGGCCTAAGGCGAGGCCGAACGGCGTAGTCGATGGACAACGGGTTAAAATTCCCGTACTGATTGTAGGTTGTGCAGAGGGACGGAGAAGATAATTGTCAGCCGGATGTTGGTTACCGGTTCAAGCGTCAAGATGTTGAGAGACGGCGAAAACGTTTCGAGTTGAGGCGTGAGTACGACCCACTACGGTGGGGAAGTGGCATAGTCTAGCTTCCAAGAAAAGCTCTAAACACGTTAACTTACAGTTACCTGTACCCGAAACCGACACAGGTAGGGAGGTTGAGAATACCAAGGGGCGCGAGATAACTCTCTCTAAGGAACTCGGCAAAATGGCCCCGTAACTTCGGAAGAAGGGGTGCCCACCTAAGACGTGGGTCGCAGTGAAGAGATCCAGGCGACTGTTTACCAAAAACACAGGTCTCCGCAAAGTCATTAAGACGCAGTATGGGGGCTGACGCCTGCCCAGTGCCGGAAGGTTAAGGAAGTTGGTCAGGGGGAAACCTTGAAGCTAGCGACCGAAGCCCCGGTGAACGGCGGCCGTAACTATAACGGTCCTAAGGTAGCGAAATTCCTTGTCGGGTAAGTTCCGACCCGCACGAAAGGCGTAACGATCTGGATGGTGTCTCAGAGAGAGACTCGGCGAAATAGGAATGTCTGTGAAGATACGGACTGCCTGCACCTGGACAGAAAGACCCTATGAAGCTTTACTGTAGCCTGGAATTGTGTTCGGGCTTGGCTTGCGCAGGATAGGTGGGAGGCGATGAAGTATTCCTTGTGGGGAGTATGGAGCCAACGGTGAGATACCACTCTGGCGAAGCTAGAATTCTAACCCATGACCGTTATCCGGTCAGGGAACAGTTTCAGGTGGGCAGTTTGACTGGGGCGGTCGCCTCCTAAAAGGTAACGGAGGCGCGCAAAGGTTCCCTCAGCACGCTTGGAAACCGTGCGGCGAGTGTAAAGGCATAAAGGGAGCTTGACTGCAAGACTGACAAGTCGAGCAGGTACGAAAGTAGGCCTTAGTGATCCGACGGCGCAGAGTGGAATGGCCGTCGCTCAACGGATAAAAGTTACTCTAGGGATAACAGGCTGATCTCCCCCAAGAGTCCACATCGACGGGGAGGTTTGGCACCTCGATGTCGGCTCATCGCAACCTGGGGCGGAAGTACGTCCCAAGGGTTGGGCTGTTCGCCCATTAAAGCGGTACGTGAGCTGGGTTCAGAACGTCGTGAGACAGTTCGGTCCATATCCGGTGCAGGCGTAAGAGCATTGAGAGGAGTCCTCCTTAGTACGAGAGGACCGGGAGGAACGCACCGCTGGTGTACCAGTTATCGTGCCAACGGTAAACGCTGGGTAGCCAAGTGCGGAGCGGATAACCGCTGAAAGCATCTAAGTGGGAAGCCCACCTCAAGATGAGTGCTCTCACCACGTAAGTGGGTAAGGTCACGGGAAGAACACCCGTTCTTAGGCGGTAGGTGGAAGTGCAGTAATGTATGTAGCCGAGCCGTGCTAACAGACCGAGGGCTTGACCTCACATCATTTGGTTTCGCGTTTCTGTGCAGTCTTCAGGGTCTTCTGACCCTACAGTCTTTCCTGGTGTCTATTGCGCGGTGGAACCACACTGATCCCTTCCCGAACTCAGAGGTGAAACGCTGTTGCGGCAACGATAGTTTAGGGGTCGCCCTACGCAAAAATAGCTCGGTGCCAGGGATA
>NZ_JADEXT010000023.1:0-119451 GCF_015206985.1 Nostoc sp. LEGE 12447
ATAGCCTGACCATTAGCGGGCAAACCATTGCAGAGATATTAGCAGACATCCCCGAAGAACCATCTGCAAATCAAGATGTGATTCGGACTTGGAACAACCCCATGTATGCTCAAGGACACTTAGCCATCCTCAGAGGTAATCTGGCAACGGAAGGGGCTGTCGCTAAAATTACCGGCGTGAAAAAACCAGTAATTACTGGGCCTGCAAGGGTGTTTGAATCGGAAGAAGCCTCTTTAGATGCAATTTTGGCGGGTAAAATTCAAGCTGGTGATATTTTGGTTATCCGCTACGAAGGGCCTAAAGGTGGCCCTGGAATGCGAGAAATGTTGGCTCCCACTTCGGCAATTATCGGGGCTGGTTTGGGTGATGCGGTGGGATTAATTACCGACGGGCGTTTTTCTGGCGGTACTTACGGTATGGTGGTTGGTCATGTGGCACCAGAAGCAGCAGTTGGTGGTGCGATCGCGCTTGTAGAAGAAGGCGATAGTATTACGATTGATGCACCGGCTCGTTCATTGCAGTTGAACATATCTGAATCAGAATTAGCCCGTCGTCGTGCCAACTGGCAACCTCCTGCTTTGCGTTACACCAAAGGCGTGTTGGCGAAATATGCCAAATTAGTATCTTCTAGCAGCATCGGTGCAGTCACGGATTTAGATTTGTTCAAATGATGATATATCGGGTAATTGATACAGAGTTTTAATGTTCTATGCTTTGAGACGCTAAACCTCAAAGGCATGAAGCGTCTATGGGGAAGAAAAATTAGCGATTTAGCACTCCGAGACTTTCTAAATATCCTAGAGTGGGTGACAAGGAAGAAAAATAAACAGGTAGTCTATATCAACCAATGGTATCCTTCTAGCAAAACTTGTTCTAACTGTGGGCACATAATAGATCGCCTAGATTTGTCAATCAGACGTTGGCGTTGTCCATCATGTCAATTTGAAAATGACCGAGATGAAAATGCCAGTTTGAATATTAAAAGAGTCGGGAGTTCGACTCTAGGCGTAGGAGATGTCAGACAGTCCCAGACTGCAATCTCTGCCTGATGCCTGAATCCCCCGTTTTGAAAACGGGGGAGTGGCTCAAAAGGTCATTGTCCTCAAGGAGCAATCAATTGCCAAGCTGAGAGCTTTTCGCCGCCATCCAAGAGGCCCAAAGATTGCTCAACCAAAACGAACTTATATTAAGAACAAGCCCCATGTCTCAACTGCTAAGACTTTAGGCCAGAAAACACAGAACATTAACACACCTTGAAAGGGCTAGTCCTATAGTATTAGATTTTACTAATTAATCGGCGAGATTCAAGCCAGTGTAATTATCGAGAAAGAGAGAAGGGAAATGTTGAAGAAGAAAAAACTTTTCCCCACAATGCCAAGAAGTCAAGAAGTCTATTTTTTACTAACCCAAGCAAGATCGGACATTCTCGAAAAAATTGCGTTAGATATTGCTCTAATTAAGGTTGACCAAGGAAGTCCTGTTTGCCAAGTTCGACACCGCAGTGTCTAAGAATGTTATATGCTGTTGTGACATGAAAATAAAGATTTGGTAAAACAAAATAGAACAGATATGGCATTCCTTCAAAAGAGAGAGTATTGTCACGCATTTGTAGGGTAATTTCTCTTTCTTCTGAACCGTCAATTTGTTCAGGTTTAAACGTATTTAAATGAGAGATAGTTTTTTGAATGCGGTCAATAAGTTGAGGAAATGTAGTTTCATTGTCCTCGAATTTAGGTGGTTCTATAAGAGCTAACCGTGCAGCACCTCTATTTACTATGTCAGAGGCAATTTGCACTTGTTTTGATAATGGAAACATATCTGGGGATAGACGACTATTAATCAACACAGAAGGATCTATTTTTTTAGTTTCAGCATAAGCAGCACCTTTTTCAAGAATGTTTGTAAGGTTATTCAGTGTGCGAATAGACACGGGTATTAAAGCTTGGTACATTGAAATGGTCATTGAAATTTCTCCAGAAAAAGTTCAAACGACTTTTAGCCGCCCATCTAATATTAGGGGGTATTGACTGTGATGTTGTGTCAAAGAATATGGAACCAAATTTAGTCACAGATCCAAAGATACTGAATGTTTTGAACGAACTCATACAACTCTGGACGATCTTTCATCGCCCAGAAATTGGGGACGAGACGTGCCGACTTTGAGCGGATGACGGAAGCCACATTTTGAGAAGTGGGTGCGTCGGGTCGGCGTTACGTCGGCAGTATGTGTTGGATGAGATGGAGAAGGGATAAGAGTTAGTTCTTTTTACTTGGGTGGAACTAACCTTTTAGCGATCGCTTTCTGTGCCCAACTTTCTCACGCCATCCATTCATTCCACTGTGGCGCATCGACAAGCAGTTGAGCAAATTTGTCATATTCACATTCTCAAACTTCAGCATCACGCCGCGATGCTCACCACTCTTGCCCAAAGTATTGCCCATCTTCTCCAACAGCGATGGCGCAAGCACCCGCCGTAGGCGATCGCCAGCCGCAAGCAGAGGCTAAAAATACTTTTAAAACCTCAAAGTGAGAAACTTTATAACTTAGGTTTTTACTTGGGTTGTCACAATGGAGTGATATCAAGGTTTTCAGCAGCAGATACGGCATTTCTAACCTACGCCGGTACGGTTTACACCCCTTTAATTTTTGTAAAGCCATCGTAATATTTATTTATATAAAGCAATATTTGCTTACATAAGCAAACTCAAATAAAAGAGTAGGTAATAAAAGCGATGAATCAACCCATTGAATTATCTTTAGAACAAGAATTTAGCCTTAGAACTTTCTCTGATCAAGTGCAGCAGATGTCCCGTGAACAAGCTCAAGAGTTTTTGCTGATGCTGTATCAGCAGATGATGATAAGGGAAAAGACTTACCAAGAATTGCTCAAACATCAGTGGGAAGTTGGTTCAGGTTCAATCTTGGGTTAAAACAAACCTTGCTCCCGTTACTTTAAGCGACTCAGAAGATAACGAACACACAATTGTCTTTTTCAAGGGCAAGGCAATAAAGATTATTTGCTTCCAAAAGAAGAAACTGTACAATAACCGACTCACAGTAACAGTTTTGATGGAACAGTGAACTACTTTGACCTACACAGCAAAGAGCCAATCGCACACCAAAGACGTACACCTGCTCCCAAAGTCAACCCCAAATCTGCCACTGCCCCAGGTATGCGTTCCAGTAAGGCTCACCATCAGCAATACCAACAGCCAAGCCTATTGTGGAGACTAGCTGTTGGTAGAACTGACCAGCGCTGTGCAAACCTTGCTGCAATTTCAGCTTCAGGATTTTTGGGTATTGGGTGTTAGGAATTAGGTTGCTAGGTTAAATTATTTGCTTTCTCAACTGCTTCCTTTAACTCTTCAAAGGTAATACTACCGTCTTCGTCTGAATCATAATTTACTAGTAATTCCTGGGGACTAGTGGTATTTGTTTCGGATGAGATGATTGCACTTAAGCCAGGACTTAAAAAAAGATCATTAATGGATACTTTGCCGTCTTGATCGCTATCTAAGGTATTAAAAAGAGATTGAAGCTCTTGCTCGGTTGTCATAAGTTTCTATCTGAATTAGTTTTTCAACTTAATATCTCATTAATCTCTGATTAATCTCTCAAAATTAAATAAACTTGTATCTTTAGACGTAGAAACAGCTATCGCTGGGGCTTAGATCGGGTGTATGCTGTGGGTTATAGGGGTTACACCATATTGACCGTTGAGTAACAAAAGATTTAATGTCTGCCAAACACGGCAATCAACAGATGATTCACGCCATCCACTCCACCCTTGAATTCGCAGACTGCGATGGCGCAAGCGCCCACCGTAGGCGATTTTTATTCCTTAAGGTAGATGACTTTTTTAATTAAAGTATTATCCTGTGAACACAGTTTTCCATTATAAATTTAATACTTTTTTTATTATTTCCATAAATTTTTTCAATATCTAAAACTCTAGTGTTAAACAGCAAATAAGGCTACAATGAACTGTTAATTGCTGGATGTAGCAATTTGTACTTGATTAAATTAAATTTGAAAGTTATTAGGTTAGGTAAACCGAAAAATTTAAGTATGTCCTGTACCTTTTCGCTTTACCTTACCCAATAAATTTGGCGAACTATTAGGTATCAAGAAATCATGTTGAAACGTCGCACAATACTAGTTGGTTTAGCTGCGTTTGGCTTAACGTTAGCTGTTAGTACACAAGTTCATGGACAATCTACTAGCGGGCCAGAAGCTTGGGAAAGTGTCTACAATGAGGCGGCTGCTGGGGCAACAACGATAATTACAGTTCCACTTTTGAACTCCTTATTATCATCTATCTTGCAAGTAGTCTTCAGATTGGCAGGTTATTGGGGTGGTTAACCCGCATTTCTCATACTCAAACAGAAAAAGAGCCTAAATACAGACGAGTGCAATGTAATTTTTGAGTAATTCCTGCGGTGGCGATCGCATTTCGCCCACTGTACGCAATTGTTTGACTATATCTCTTACTTGAAGAGCGCAGATTATCCCATAGCCAAATATTCCAAAAACCGTGAGGAGTTTTCTTTCCATGTTCAAACCTCGCCGAATTTTTAGTGCTTTAATTGCAATTATCCTAGCGTTTGCCATCAGCACGCAGATATATATACAACCCGCAGTAGCTGCTGGAGGAACGTGTAATCCAACTGTGGGAAACCTACCTATATGCCCAAGTACCGCACCTTCCGAGTCAGCTAGTTTTGTTGACCCAACAGCAACAATCACCAATCCCACATATATTACCTTGGGCGAAAAAGTCTACGTCGCTCCATTTGCTGAGTTAGATGCTACTGATGCTCCTATTAGTATTGCAGCAGATTCTAATGCCCAAGACCAAGTGAAAATCACAGCTTCAGGAACGGGAGTGGAGATTGGCGAGCGTGTCATTCTGGCACACATGGCCACGATCAAAGGTGCAGCTAAAATCGGTACTCAAGGCTTAACCGGGCCTTTTACTGACCCAGTTACCAATACTCAGTTTAGTAATACTATTCCAGAGACATTTCTCGCCTTCAACTGTGAAATAGATGGTGCAACTATAGAAAGAAACACAGTAGTCAACTTTCTGGCGCGGGTTGGCCCTGGTGTTACCTTACCTGCTGGTAAAGTTGTTTTGCCCGGTAAAAACGTCACAACTAACCTACAAGCTAGTAGTGGCAGTTTGGGGAAAGTAGTCAACCTGACACAAGCAGACGTTGCATTAATGGAAGGCATTATTGAAGTCAATGAAGCATTTGCCAAAGGTTACACAGATTTAGCTAGGGCAGACTTGACAAACGTCACAGGAATTAATTATGCTCCCGTCACCTTCTTTAATTCTGGAAGTCTGCCGCAGATAGGTGGAAGTCAAACTCGTGATCCAAACTTCCGTAACCGCATTATCGGTAATCTTACTTTCCAAGATTCTTTACCAACTCTCAACAACAAAATAGCTAATAGAATTTCGCTGCGTGCTGATGAGGGTGAACCTTTTAATGTTGGACAAATTGCTGGTATGGCAAACGATGTTGTCTTTCACGCATTAGAAACCACTAGTTTGACTCTTGGTAATGGTGTTGGTTATGGGCCTCGCACTCTAGTTCATGGCGGTAGGCAGGTTGTCAATGGTGTTGCTAATGGCCCTGAAACTAGCATAGGTGATGCTGTAGGGCTAGGGCCGAACTCTGTTATATTCCGCGCCAGCATTGGCAACAGATCAGCAATTGGGCAAAGAAGCGCAGTCTTCAACTCTACAGTAGCTCCCAGAACGCATATCCGTTCTCGAACAATCTATGCCGACAACGGCAGCATCATTCTACCTGTGGAGTGGTAAGGGGAGACAGCTTTCACTCCTATACCAGCCGTATTTTTAGCTGCTCGTTGTATAGCGTAGCTCTCTTTTATAACGGCTGGTATCTTTTTTCTTGGCTTGTGCCTAAGCAATTAACTTTTGCATAATTATGAATCTGAAAATCTTGTCGTTAGTGCAATTACAATGCCTACGATTGATGCTGCTGTTAACTTTGATATTCGGGCTGATATTAGTTGTTGATGATGGTTCATCTGTAGCTGCACAGATTGGGCAACCAGGATTTATAAACCCTGTAACTGCTGATATCAACTCCAGTCAGCCTCAAGTGGTACAACCTTCAGTCACCCGACTTGTGTCTACATTGTCAGATGAAGTCGAGGAATTACCAGCCCAGTTAATTCGCTGGTCGACTTACTGGCAACTTTGCTGGGAAGCATATCCTGAAGCTGAAGCATACGAACTGCAAACGGTACTTATGGAAGGCAAGTCTCCCAAGTTAAAACGACAAAGCGATCGCTGCTTTCGTATACAAGCTGCATCTAATGAAAACGAAAAATCACAAGGATTACTCAACCGTGATGTGATCTTGCTAATGCATAAAATTCAGCTTGGTTATCGAGTGCGAGCCGTCTTAGATAACAACCGCGTCAGTGAATGGTCTCAAGTAATGGCAGTCGGTGCAACTACTAACTCTGAATTGAATGGTATTTAAAACACCTGTGATAGCGGTTGTGGTACTAACGATGGCACCGGGAGTGAGTTTTTCTAATCGTTAAACTCATCATGAAAAACGAGAAGATTGATAAGAGTCCCTTGAATTAGTTCGTCACATATACTGGTGTCGTTAGTACATACACCATGAATGCCTAACTCAATATACAAATCTGAGACAGTAATAGTCATGCTTCCCCTTGAACCATTGTTTTGTCCTTGTTGTACTCCAGCCATATTACATTTGCTGACTCAATCCGACCTGACTCAGCGCCTACTCCAATTAAAAACGCGGTCAGTTTCTGCGCCTATCAGAAAGAATCAAAAACAGTAGCAGCGATCTCTCTATCCGTAGTAGGGCAACGTGATGCGTAAAGCCGCCTGCCTTTAGGCGGCGGATATAAGCGAATAGGACAAATTTATTTGTCCGTCAAGCTTCTGATAAATTCTCTAAAAACATCGTTTAAGCTACGTTCTTTCTTGTGGCAATATTTCACAAGAACCTCGTACTCTTCATCAGAACATCGCACAGTTAACTTTTTCATGCCGTCATAGTGCCGTCGTTGTGGTACAATATTAGCATGAAGACACTAAAATTCAAGTTATATCAGCACAAGCGCAATAAATACCTCAAAGCTAGTATCAATGCTGCTGGAGTTATTTATAATCACGCAATTGCTCTCCACAAAAGATATTATCGAATGTGGGGTAAACACTTGAATTGTGCAAAACTTCAGTCTCATATTGCGAAGCTTCGGAAACGTAAAGATTTCTGGCAGTCAGTGGGTTCTCAAGCAGTGCAAGATATATGCCAACGCATTGAGAAAGCCTACCAGTTGTTTTTTAAACACAATAAAAATGGCTGTTGTCCGCCAGGGTTTAAGAAGGTCAAAAAATACAAATCGTTCACCCTGAAGCAAGCCGGATATAAGTTTCTGGGTGGCAACAGAGTTAAAATTGGAAATCGTGTTTATCAGTTTTGGAAGTCTAGAGAGATAGAAGGAAAAGTTAAGACTTTGACCATTAAACGCACACCGCTAGGTGAGTTGTTTTTGGTTGTTGTTGTCGATAGCGCTGATGAGTCAGAAATCAAATTCACGACTGGTAAGATAGCGGGATTTGATTTTGGCTTAAAGACATTCCTAACCTGCTCAGACGGATCTAAAATCGAATCACCCCAATTCTTCAAGCAATCACTCAATGCCATCAAGAGAGCGAGTCGGCATCACTCTAAAAAATTATTTGGCTCTTCTAACCGGGAACTAGCAAGGAAGAACTTGGTACGCGCCCATGAAGACATAGCCAACCGCAGAACTGATTGGTTTTGGAAATTAGCGCATGACCTAACTAATAGATTTGACATGCTGTGTTTTGAGACGCTTAACCTCAAGGGTATGAAGCGTTTGTGGGGAAGAAAAATTAGCGATTTAGCACTTCGAGACTTTCTGAATATCCTGGAATGGATAGCAAAAAAGAAAGGGAAACTTGTGGTCTATATCGACCGGTGGTATCCTTCTAGCAAAACTTGTTCTTGTTGCGGACACATTTTAGAAACTCTAGATTTATCGGTTAGAGAGTGGCGTTGTCCCTCCTGTCAATCAGTGAATGGGAGAGATGAAAACGCCGCACGTAATATTCAGATGGTTGGGGCATCGACCATTGGGTTAGGCAATGTAAGTCGGTCTGAGACTGCGGTTGCTGTTTGAGCCTAGAATCCCCCGAATTTAGCGGAGCGCATTCGGGGGAGTATGTCAATCCAGGGTCGCTTGAATATTTAGCTGAAACCGCAATTCATCTCACACTCCCCTCCGGGTGAGATGTGATATGAATTGCGGGTGAAGTACAACAACAGTCCTCTGACCAATTTTCCCCATAGGGAGAACAGGACATGGAGGAAACGAACTCTCATTAATCTTCTGGTTGTTGCTGATCTTCTTATCTTCTTCTGGGTCTTCTATCTAATAAATTAACCGCAGCACCAGCAGCAGCACCATTGACACCATTTTTCCAGGTAGTTCTACAACCACCAGAAATTGCACCTGCCAATACACCAGCACCAGCACCTACAGCGATATCTTGAACAGGTAAACGTCCGTTTCTTCTTCTGGCTGTGGTGCGTCTTGCACCATTGGCAGCATTAACAGCAGCACCAGCAGCAGCACCTTTAAAAGCATTGTCTAATACGGAACCACAATTTGTTACAACTCCACTTAATACACCTGCCCCGGCTCCAATGGCTGCATTATTAATAACTCGGTCATCAGCAGAAGCAGGTTGAATCGGGATTAAGCTAGTACCAGCTAAAGTAGCAGCCATCAAGCCAGGTAGGAATGCGCGTTTTAGCAGATATTGCATGGTAGTACCCTCTTAAAAATCTTACGATTGGTGAACAATCAAATTTCAGTGCGATCGCTAATCCTCTTTTAGACAATAGCAATGTTATCTAAAATAAGGATATTTGGATAATTGCACTTACTAACAACGTAATTTTAGCCCAAAGCCTGTTGTATTTACTGAGTGGACAATAATTAAACTGACACATTAGCTAAAAAACAGTAAACCAAAAAGTTTTTCCTCAAAGAGCGATCGCTTCGCTAGGTGGAGCGTAGTCATCGCCTCCTCAATTGATTCTCACGAGTGATTACCGAAAGTGCTGCTGATGTGGGCTATTGGAGCGATAAATGGCGTGTTGGTGGGAAATCTTAGGTCAAGATTCGATTTTGTAGCTCTTTTAGACTGATATACACCATAGGGAAAACGCACCTTATTTACTAATAAAAACTAAGAAAAATTTCAGAATGATATAGATAATTGTAAAATTTAGTGAAATGATAAATAAAATAAATGAAGTATTTCTGAAGCTGAATCACTATTTATTAGTACTAAAATAACTCAAGATTCGAGTCTATAAAAAAAGTATGTTTATCAAGAAAAAAAAGTAATTTCTTCTAAAAAGTCAAATTCAATTTTTGATATATAAGTTTAAGCTAATGCTAAAACTCTTGTTAAATATTTCTTAGAAATTCATCATCGTAATGCCGCACATTCTATTCGCTGTCTCTTCTATCTACCGGAGTGTTATTTTTAAGATTTTTGAGAAGTTGCAAGGATTTTTCATCTAAAATCCCAAATTGGTATGATTTATTTTTCGGAAATCCCTGAGTATAATTCTGATCAGTGTCGCGCTTTCTGATACCAATTGCAAAAGAATCCACAAGCAAGAATTCAGAAGTCACAACTTTAAAAAGCTAATTCTTAGAGAGGTTAGTCATGGGAACTCCTGATTCAGACGCACTGGTATTTTTTGGGGCAACAGGTGACTTGGCCTACAAGAAAATCTTCCCCAGCCTTCAGGCAATGGTACGGCGGGGCAATCTTAATGTCCCAGTAATTGGGGTTGCCGGACGACCTTGGACGACGGATCAACTTAGGGAAAGGGCACGTGATAGCCTAGAACATAATGGTGGTATCGATCAAGCCGCATTTGAGAAACTTTCTGGTCTACTCCAGTACGTTGCTGGTGACTACAACAAACCAGAAACTTACGAAAAATTACGTCAAGCCCTTGGTGATGCCACTCATCCCCTCTACTATTTGGCAATTCCACCGAGCTTGTTTGCACAAGTAGTCTCAGGATTGGGTGAATCAGGCTGTGCTAAAAATGCGCGGGTGGTAATTGAAAAACCATTTGGACGGGATTTGGAATCAGCACGCGAGTTAAATCAAATTCTGGCATCAGTTTTTCCCGAATCATCCATTTATCGCATCGACCATTACCTGGGCAAAGAACCACTGCTGAATTTACTCTATTTTCGGTTTGGCAACTCTTTTCTTGAACCTATCTGGAATCGCAACTATGTTGAAAGCATCCAGATTGTGATGGCAGAGGACTTTGGCATTCAAGGAAGGGGGCGCTTCTATGAAGAGACTGGTGCAATTCGGGATGTGGTGGAAAACCACATGCTGCAAGTATTGGCTTCAGTGTGCATAGATGCTCCCGCCAGTACTGCTCCCGATTCCATTCGGGATGAAAAAGAACGTATTCTCAAAGCTATACCTTCACTGCAACCCGATGATATTATTCGCGGTCAATTTTCTGATTACCGCAAGGAAGAAGGTGTTTCTCCTGACTCTCAAGTAGAAACATTTGTTGCCGTGCGGTTATTTATTAATACATGGCGGTGGTCAGGAGTTCCCATCTACATCCGGGCTGGGAAGAAATTACCTGTTAAAACTACTGAGGTGATGGTCAAACTCAAGTGTCCACCTTTAAATGTGTTCCAGGAGGAAAGAAAAGAAAACGCTAATTATGTTCGTTTTTTACTAGATCCAGAGGTAATTGTGGGATTGGGCGCTCGCACTAAAATCCCTGGAGAAGATATGAGCGGCTCTGCGGTTGAACTCCTGGCCTTTTACGGAGGTGGCGACGAGATGGAACCCTATGAGCGTCTATTGGGTGATGCCATGCGGGGCGACCCTACCTTGTTTGTACGCGAAGATACGGTAGAAGAGGAATGGCGCATTGTTCAGCCAATTCTTGATAACGTCACACCCGTTTACGAGTATGAGCCAAATACATGGGGCCCACCTGAGTCAGATAAACTGCTCTTGCCAAAAGATCAGTGGTACAATCCCTTATCTAGAGAGTAGGATCTATTACTCACAGACTTGGCAATATAATATCAGGGCTTCACCAATTAATGGAAATGGTAAGCAAGTTCGTAGTAAGAACTTTAGTCCTTACTACGAACCTCAAAACTAGCGGGAGCAAAGTATTAGGTAATCACAGTTGGCTGTTCCCGTCCTGTCAGTTTGCGGATCTGGGCGATCTCCTGGACAATAGTGATTAAAGAAGCAAGTGCTTGCTGTGGATCGAGGTCATGTTTGGCGGGATCTGGCTCGTAGCTTTCTAGATAAACTCTTAGGGTTGCACCTTGAGTCCCCGTACCAGAAAGTCGCACTACAATGCGGGAGCCATCGGTAAAGCCAATGCGAACACCTTGTTGCTCGCTAATGCTACCATCAACAGGGTCGGTATAACTAAAGTCATCACTGTATTCAACTTGATAGTTACCGAATTGCTTGCCTTTAAGATTTGGCAATAAAGAACGCAGTCTTTCTATTAAAGTGTTGCCTTGCTCTATCTGTATCTCTTCATAGTCATGGCGGGAGTAATAATTGCGTCCATAAGTCTGCCAGTGTTCCCGTACAATCTGCTCAACAGATTGTTGCCGGACTGCTAGGATATTGAGCCAAAACAGCACAGCCCATAGCCCATCTTTTTCGCGGATATGGTTAGAACCGGTACCAAAACTTTCTTCACCGCAGAGAGTCGCTTTACCCGCGTCTAAGAGATTGCCGAAAAACTTCCAGCCAGTGGGTGTTTCGTAAGATTCAATCCCAATCTGAGCAGCAACTCGATCTACTGCTTGGCTAGTAGGCATCGATCGCGCTACCCCGGCTAAACCTTCACTATAACCAGGGACTAGCTTGGCGTTTGCGGCTAACACTGCAAGACTATCGCTAGGGGTGACAAAGAACTTACGCCCTAAGATCATATTGCGATCGCCATCTCCATCAAAAGCTGCCCCAAAGTCTGGTGCATTCTCTCCGTACAAAATATCCACCAAATCATGAGCATAAACTAGATTTGGGTCAGGATGTCCACCTCCAAAGTCTTCTAGGGGTGTACCATTTTGCACAGTTCCCACTGGTGCGCCCAAACGTTGCTCAAAAATGGCATGGGCATAAGGGCCAGCTACAGCATGTAAGGCATCAATGCTGAACCGAAAATTTCCTCTTGTCAACAGTTGCTGAATCCGCTCAAAATCAAACAGGGACTCCATTAACTCTTGATAATCCTGTACGGAGTCAATTACCTCAACTACCGTCTCTCCCAAATGTGACTCACCTAAAGTTTCTAAATCTACATCTGGTGCTTCCAGAATTTGGTAGCTATCAATGACTTTACTGCGATCGTAGATTGCCTCAGTCACCTTTTCCGGTGCTGGGCCACCATTGCTAATGTTATATTTCACACCAAAGTCACCATTTGGCCCGCCCGGATTATGGCTAGCAGACAAGATGATGCCACCAATAGCCTGATATTTGCGAATAATCGCAGAAGTCGCAGGAGTAGACAAAATTCCCCGTTGACCAACTTTAATCCGCCCAATGCCATTGGCCGCAGCCATTTTCAAAATGATTTGAATAGCTTGGCGATTGTAATAACGACCATCACCACCCACGACTAAAGTTTGAGAGTGCAAGTCCCCCACAGAATCGAAGATCGATTGGATAAAATTTTCCAGGTAGTGGGGCTGCTGAAAAACCTTAACTGATTTCCGCAACCCAGAAGTACCAGGCTTTTGGTCGCTTAAGGGAGTAGTAGAGACTTTACGTATGTTCATAGATACTGTTTATTTAACAAGGCATTTTCTTTTTACAGCTTTGCATAAGTTTGTTACAAAAAATTGCCATGTATCATGTACCCAATGGCAGGCGTAAATCCCTGATTTAACTTTTTAGGGGTGGGGTTACAATCATTGGTGTCAACTTAAGCTCAAACACTCAATTTACCGTAGTTTTAGATCCCCCAACCCCCTTAAAAAGGGGGCAAAAAACTCTAGTTCCCCCCTTTTTAAGGGGGGTTAGGGGGGATCAAAAATCTAGGTGGTACATCGAAAATTTTTGAAATGCTTATCAGACTCGGCTTTCACGTTAAGTTGACACCTATGGGTTACAATAATTGTCGGGTTTTGGGGCAAAGAGACTCATGTTAAAGGGGAAAAAACTTATATATCAAGCCTTCCACTCCTTTTCCCTTTAACCTACAAGTATTATAATCACAGCATAATCAAACCCAGTCGCACACCCACAGCAACAGCCTCAGTACGGCTGGAGACACTGAGCTTTTGAAAAATAGATGAGAGATGAAATTTGACGGTATGCTCAGAAATCTGCAACCGTTTAGCGATCGCTTTATTTCCCAACCCAGAACCAAGCATACCTAAAACCTCTATCTCCCGTGGTGTCAAGGTTTGTACAGGATTTACCACCACTTTCTCCCGGATAGACAGTAATTCTACAGCATCCGGGTGCAGCACCACCAAACCAGAAGCGATCGCCTCTACAGCAGCGACAATTTCTAACTCTGTGCTAGTACTGGGCAATATCCCCCGGATACCAGAACGTAACACCGTCTCTAAGTCGATGCTGTCGAGTTCCTCAATAATGGCGATCGTACCTAATGGGTATTGCTGTTCTTGAATAAGCAACAATTTTTCCCACACCGATTGTTGAAGATTACTACTCAAATCTACCAGCACCACATCTGGTTGTAATTGCTCAACTTCCCTTGACAATTCATCCAAATCGGATGCGCTCCCCATAACTGTTAGTCGAGGATTGGTAGCCACCACAGCTGATAACCCTGCCCGCACAACAGGGGAAGTGGCAACTACCATTACCCGAATCACGTTGCCTCCACAGCAGTTTTTCCAGACTGCACTGCAACATAAATTACTAATTGCTGCCCGCCGCATAGGAGTTGTAGCGGCACAGATCCTTTACTGTCATGGAGATATTTAGTTAAATCATTCACGGTAGTGAATAATCGCCCCGAAACTCCAATTAAAATATCGCCGATTTGCACACCAGAAGTTTCCGCAACACTACCAGGTAGAATTGACAGCACCAATAAACCTAAGCTACGCCTACTTAAAAGCACAGGTTGCAGCGTGACTCCTAGTTGCGGACGACTATTTCCCTGTAAAAAACGCTCAACGGTGTTGCTGGGAACTGCCACAGCTAAACCATTAACAATCATGGTGTTAATTCCCACGACTCGGCCTTGACAGTCGGCAAGTGGCCCCCCAGAATTTCCAGGATATAGCTGCAAATCAGCCATAACAGCCCGCGAATTATTTGCATAGATAATTCCAGTTGTCACAGCACCATTGTCAGCAAAGGGATTACCAACCGCCAAGACCAATTCACCTACTCGTAGCGCCTCAGAATTGCCAATGCTTGCAGCAGTTAAATCAGTGGCGACAATTTTCAGCGCTGCTAAATCCTGCTGTGGATCAAACTGTGTACGCACGGCATCAAATACTCTTCCATCTGCCAATTCCACAGTTGCACGGTTGCTAGTTGCGACATGAGCGTTAGTGATAATTAGCCCGTCAGATTGCCAAATTACACCGGAACCGATTCCTAGAGAGCCACTTTTCACTTTGACAGTGCGATCGCGTAGTTTAGCAGCTACCTCTGTTAATTCAGCAGCGATATTAGTTAATGTTGTGTTTGCCATGTTATACAATTTTTCCCATGTCAAAGTAGAATCTGTTGGCTGACAATTGTTTTTAGTCGGGTTGGGATAATTGAGAATGCTGCAAGATATCAGTCAACCCAACTTTGGAAAGCAAATTTTGACAGTTCCGAGTTCAGAGGCTCAACGTTCGAGTAAAAAGGTCGAAGTTTCGAGTTCAGAGGCTCAACGTCCGAGTAAAAAGGTCGAAGTTCCGAGTTCAGAGGCTCAACGTTCGAGTAAAAAGGTCGAAGTTCCAAGTTCAAAGGCTCAACGTCCGAGTAAAAAGGTCGAAGTTCCAAGTTCAGAGGCTCAACGTTCGAGCAAAAAGGTCGAAATTCCGAGTTCAAAGGCTCAACATTCGAGTAAAAAGGTCGAAGTTCCAAGTTCAGAGGCTTGAATGAATAGAAAATCTAGATAAATCTTCTTGACAGAGCTAGTTAAGGGATTTCCAGAAATTAAATGATCCAATTTTTAGAGCAAAGATGACGATCGGATTCTTTCCCCCCTGCTCACACTTATTCCTCCTTAGTAGGTCGTTCACCAACTGCGATCGCTAACTCAATTAACACTCCACCCCGGACAACTTGCAGGTTGACGGTTTTACCAATGCGATCGCTACTATTGAGCAACGCCAAAACATCACCTGTATCACCCACAGTTACGCCATCGAACCTTACCAAAACATCGCCAAGCAGCACACCTGCATTATCAGCGGGCCCAGAAGACTCAACATTAACGACAATTACCCCAGTTGTAGAAGTTAAATTGAGAGCTGTTTTCAGATTATTTGGTAAGCGTACAGGTTGCATTCCCACACCCAAGTAGCCTTTTGAAATGCGTCCTTTTGCTACTAATTGGTCAACCACGCGATCGACTGTAGCACTAGGAATAGTCAGAGCAGTACCACGCCGCCCTGATGTATTCATACCTACTATAAAACCAGCAGCATCTACGAGTGGCCCACCTGCAAAACCAGAGTAAAGGGTGATGTCTGGGCGGATAAATTGGTCAATATTTCCGCCATTCATACTGCGCCATGCACCGCTAACTACACTCACTGCACCCATCGCCGCCCTTAAATCACCTTCGCTACCTCTTGCCAGTCCTAACACCAGATGACCAACTTTGAGCGTTTTGGCATCACCAACTTTTGCCCCAGGTATTTCTACATTTTCTAGTTTAAAAACAGCTATATCGGTGCTAGAGTCATGACCAACAAGTGTTACTGGTACAGTACTACCATTTGATAGAGTAATGGTGATATCGTCATAGCGCTGGAGAGACTCATCAGAGGTAACAATGATGCCATTACGCCAGTGAATGCCACTTGGGGAAACACGATTACCCCCATTCACAGCAACCACAGCACTTCCAGCTTGTTCTACAGTGTCAGCTAAACTGTTGGACAAAGCCATTAATGAAGACATAAGATTTTTCCAAAAACATTCTTAGATGTTCATATCGTGTCTTTTTCTCAACACAGATGACATCGGAAAAATGGGGAGAACTCATCCTAGAAAAATGGCTAGGATCGGTAAACTAAAAAGTTTTTTCCCAAAGAGCGATGCCTGCGGCAGGTTACTTTTCTACGGGACACTACGCGAACGTGGAAGCAAGCTACGCGCAGTGTCTCGTAGAGAAGTGCGGGCTTTATTGATCCCCCCTAACCCCCCTTTTTAAGGGGGGAACCGGAATCAAAGTCCCCCTTTTTAAGGGGGATTTAGGGGGATCTAGAACTTTTCACTACCGAGAAGAGGACTTTTCAAACATCCTCTTATACTCTTTTTGAGTTATACGGAGTTTTTTCAAAAATCAAATATGAGTCCTATATAATTACTTATTTATTAGCAGAAATCCACGCAGCTTGAAAAAATTCATACTCACAAAACATCGCATAACGGTAGGTTGAATTTACTACGGCATTGTTAGTAGCATAATTCTCAACTAAAGTTTCTAATTGTTTTATTAGTGATTGAAAGTCTGTGCTGCTGTAAGTACGAATCCAGTCTGCATATTGATGATTAGGAATACCATGAAGAGCCAACTGTTTTCCCAAGAAACCATACAAACGCATACAAGGAGACATCGCCGCAGCAGTCAAACCCACATCTCCACCCCAAGCAGTTGCTAACAAAAAATCAGTATAGCGGCGGGTGGCATAGCCAGCTTCCACAGAATGTAAATTCACTCCCCACTGGGAAGCATAGCTACTATGCAACCGTAGTTCTTCTAAAACTGAACTCGCTAAGTTATGAAATGTGGTAAAACCTAACCAGTCTGGTGCTTTAGCTGCGGCGATACTGTACGTCCGCGCAAAAGCTTCTAAGAAAAAAACATCTTGCCCCACGTAGTAGGCAAATTTTACCTGCTCAAGAATACCATTGCCAATGCCTTGAACGAAAGGATGCTCTAGGCAAGCTTGGGCTAAGTCTTGATTTGCTGCCCATAATTCGTTAGATAAAGCCATTTGTTAAAAGTCATTTGTCAACTGTTATTTAATGGTATAGGAGTCCGGTTTGATTTCTGTTCGCGCAGCGTGGCGTAGCTATATTTGCTTGGCGGTGGCTCTGTCCTGTTTTGATCTTCTGAAAGTTGTTCCCTACCTAAAGGCTTATAGCACTCGGCATACCTTCGCTACTTGCGCGATCGCATTTGGGGTATCGCCGGAAAAGGTAGCCTACTGGATCGGCGATAACGTCCAAACAGTTTTGCGGTACTACTGTCACCCAGATGTCACCAAATCTGAGTGTCCAGATTTTTAAATGCTACTCACCTGCTACTCAAAAATGGGCTAAAAATCCTTGTAATCTAGTTGGGTGGCAATTCTAAACTCATTTCACCTAATAACCCCTTACGAAAATCTGTTAAAAGTTGCCTTGCAGCACGCTCTACATCACCTTTGTAACGATGCTCTGCTAAAGCATGTAGATAAGTATCCCCAGTGTCTGAGGTCGAATCGAGTTGATAGCGGGACAGTAATGGTTTCCTCGGTAACAAATCTGTAGTTACAGCTTCCAAGTAGTTGAATAAATCCACTAAGGCTGCTGCTACTAGCTGATTATCGTAAGATGCTTCGCCGATATCATCACAAATGGCTAGTTTCAATGCTGCGTCTTGGTCTTCCAACCTTAGAGGGATGACACCAGGAGCATCTAACAATTCCAAATGTTCAGAAATTCGCACCCAGCGTAATTGGCGAGTTACCCCAGGACGGGCTGCACTTTCCACTACTCGCCGTCCCAAAAGGCGGTTAATCAAAGCCGATTTACCAACATTGGGAAAACCAATTACCACAGCCCGGACTGGACGAGGTAACATTCCGCGATCGCTTCTTCTTTGATTGAGTTCTACTCCGGCCGCTTGCGCTGCCCGCGCCACTTCTGCTATACCTTTACCATGTTGAGCGTTGGTAAAATAAGGGACTTCCCCTTGACGTTTAAACCAATCTATCCACAGCGATCGCATTTGCGGCGTAATCATATCTACTCGGTTAAGTATCAATACCCGTGTCTTACCCTCTACCCACTCACCTATTTGGGGATGATGAGTCGCTAAGGGAATTCGGGCATCTCGTACCTCAAATACCACATCTACGCGCTTAAGCTGTTCTTTTAGCTTCTTTTCCGCTTTCGCAATGTGACCTGGATACCATTGAATTACGTTTAATCTATAGTTTTGAGTTATAGCCATTTTTTTATTTGTCCTTTGTCCTTTGTTATTTGTCCTTTGTCCTACCCTGCGGGAAGCCGCAGAAGCGTCTATGTCATTTGTCCAAAACCAATGACTAATGACAAATGACTAATGACTTTCTGTAGTAGCAGCTTGATGTAAAATCAGACGATTGCCATCAGGGTCATAGGCATAAATTTCTCTGCCGTGAGAAGCAGTGGAAATAATTCCTGGTGGAGGATAGCCTAAAGCTGTTAGGTGAGCGATCGCATCTTTTAAGTTACTCACTTCTAAACACAAACTTATCTTACTTTTGGCGTAGACACCAAGTGCGCTGTCGTTAGACATCGCTTCAAATTCCGATTCGTTTGTCTTCTTGGGTTTAAAAATACCTAATCGCATACCAACCAAATTAAACTCAGCATAGACATTCGGAATCAAAATAACTGCTTTTTGCTCCAGAAATTTAGTATAAAAATCTACTAATTTATCAAAATTAACCGACCCTAGAGTGACAAATGCGTTAGTGTACTCGAAAACCATATTTGCCTATTGCCTGTTGCCTATTGCCTATTGCCTTATCCCAACATCTTAATTTTGGCTAAAGTATTGTGACTAACTAATAACTCTGAGCAAATATTGTGTCAATGTAAAGGCATCTACACCCAATTCAGTCCGCTCTTGGGCTGCCAAAATCCCGGCTTGTGAATGCCACCAAGCGGCAGTTGCCACAATATCTTCTACAGAAATCTGTTTAGTTGCGGCTTGTGCCAACAATCCACCTAGTAGCCCAGTTAATACATCACCGCTACCTCCACGTGCCAGAGCGGGTGTGCTTTCAGTAATCATCCAAATGCCACCTTGAGGGTTTGCGATCGCAGTTCTCGCCCCTTTCAATAACACCACCGCCCCACTTTGTAGGGCTGCTTCCTGTGCTGATTTCACCCTGTCATGTTTAGCATCAGCGACATCAGGAAACAATCGCTGGAATTCACCAGTGTGGGGTGTGAGTACGGTTATGGCAAGACGTTTTTTTAAAGTGGCGATCGCTCCCATTTGTGCCAAAATATTTAAACCATCGGCATCGAGAATCAAAGGGCGATCGCTTTTTATGACCTCTTGCACAATGGGAGTAGCATCTCGTGTTAAACCAGGGCCACAAGCGATCGCATTAAAGGAAGTCAGATCGGTTTTTTCGGGTAATTGCAATTGAGCGATGGCTCCGCCAACACCTTCGGTGAACGCTCCACTTTCCGTCTCTGGACAACCGACGATTAGCGCTTCTGGCAAGTGCGACACCAAAAGAGATTTTAGCGATTCGGGCACAGCAATAGAAAGCATCCCCACACCACTAGCCCTAGCACCCAAACCAGTTAAAATTGCTCCACCGGCATAGCGCCGCGAACCGCAAATCAGGAGTAAATGTCCTTCTTTATATTTGTGGGTAACTGGTGGACGAGGTAAGGGTAAAGTAGCCAGTGCCGTTGCTGGTGTAATACGTTTAATGCTGGGTGCATCTTTGAGAACAGCTTCTACATCAGCTAAAGGAATATCAAAATCGATTAACTCAGCTTTGCCAACATATTCCAGCGCCCGATCTTGGAAGAAAGCTAGTTTCCATAAACCCAAGCAAAAAGTGTGAGTGGCGCGAATGGCAGTTCCTAATACTTCGCCTGTGTCGGTGTGTAAACCTGAAGGTAAATCAATACTATAAATCGGCACAGACAATTCATTTAGCTGATTAATTGCAGAGGCAATAGGATCAGTCAGGTTTTTTTCTAAACCAAACCCAAACAAGCCATCAATCAACAAATCAGAATCTGGCAGTTGCTCAATTGTTTGATAAATTGGAATGCCCAAACTCTGAGCATACTGCAAGTGCTGCGAAGTTAATTCCTTAAACTTAGAGAAAGGAGAATAAATCCAAATCTCATACCCACGAAAGTGTAATTCACGGGCTACTACTAAAGCATCCCCACCATTATGACCAGGGCCGACAAGAATTCCAACACGAGATCCCACCGCTTGCGGCAACTCCTTTTTACGGGGAATTGGGGGGATCGCTTGAATCCGACGGGCAACTAATCCCGCCACCTTTTCCATTAAAGCTACTACAGGCATTCCTGCTGCAAAGATCCGATCTTCAATATCGCGCATCTGCCCAGCAGTCACTATTACTTGTGAAATTTTTTCTTGCCTTTGCATCAGCCCTAAGTCCTATTAGCGATCGCGGGGTATTTAGCCCGTGCTAAATTATAACTTTTAGGTTAATTGAAACTCTTGCAGAAACAGCATTAACTAACGCCAAAATCTTCTCTCTCCTCACTCTGCGTTCTCTGCGCCTCTGTGGTTAATTCATTTCTTGGACAATTTCTAACCGTGACTAATCCATGTATTCCTAGCGTTGTGATTATTCCTCCCAGTAATCCCCAAGTCCCATCAGCAAATACATTAATGCGATGAATGTAGGTGCAATGATAGGCATACTCTCAATACGGTTCGGTTAAGGCAAGAGACGCGATAAATCACCGTGTCTACAAAGGACTGAATTATTGTAAAAACGGCGATTTATCGCGTCTTTGTGATCTAGGGCGTGTCCCATTAATTTTGAGGGATAAGAGAACGAACCGCAAAGGACGCAAAGAGCGCGAAGGAAGAAAAGTTAAGAATGAGTTCACCCATTATATTTAATGGGACAGAACACTAGGTTTACCTGCTCAATGCTGACATAGCAAGAATCTTTGTGTTACAACTTGGCAGATCAATTTGATACATGGAGCGGGTGAATCAAATTTTGGGAATAATCCTCATAGTGTTTGAAGGCATCGTTTTAGTTAGGCTCACGCTATGAGAGCGCGATTTCTAGGTAAAAATCTGATTTTTGGCTGTTTATTTCTTGTATTTTCCTGTATATTGTGGATTTGTTTGTCATTAATTCCAGTACACGCAACTTCCGCAGGGTCTATTGATACTCTGCGACAACAGCAGCAACAAATGAATCGGCAGCGTCAGAGTGTGGTTAACGATCGCGATCGCTTAACAAATCTCCAACAAGAGGCCCAAAAACACCTCACTGGTTTAAAGCAAAATCTGCAAACTACAGATAGCTACATTCAAGAGAGCGAATCTCGATTACAACTTGCCACCCAACGCCTCCAGCAGTTGGAAACTGATTTAGCTGTAGCAGAACGTTCCTACGAGGAGCGGCAAATAGCAACAGTAGCACGATTGCGTTATCTCCAGCGATCGCCTGCATCTGTTGGCTGGGCAGTTTTGCTCCAAAGTGAAAATATCAGCGATTTTATCAGTCGTCGTCATCAGTTGAAATTAGTGTATCAGGCAGACGAGCAAATTTTGGTGAAACTCAACGCCCAAGCAAACCTGATAAATCAACAAAAAACGGGCATAGAACAACAAAAAAACGAAATTGCCTTGATTCGTGAGCAATTACTAGCACAAAAAGCCGGTTATCAAACTCAGGCGGAGTCACAATCAGAATTGATTCAACGCCTCAATAGCGATCGCCTGGCCTTGGAAGCAGCGCAAAACCAGCTAGAGAGGGAATCCAAAAATCTGGAAGCCTTGATTCAAAAAAAGGTAGGAGAAGCCAGAGCAACAGAAGAGGCGCAAACAAAAACCAACAGCCGGACAAGTGTGATCATTCGAGGAACCGGTGTAATGGCATATCCTAGCGACGCTTCTACTAGTAGTCCCTTCGGCTGGCGGATACACCCAATCCTTGGCTATCGTCGCTTTCATGCCGGGTTAGATTTTGCCGCTAGCTATGGTAGTAAAATTCGGGCAGCCGATTCAGGCAGAGTGATTTTTGCTGGGTGGTATGGTGGTTATGGCAGAGCGGTAATTATTGACCACGGCAATGGCATTACTACACTCTATGGACATACCAGCGAGTTGTATGTTTCTGAAGGACAAGCCGTTGAACGCGGACAAGCGATTGGTGCTGTAGGTTCCACAGGTTTCTCAACTGGGCCCCACCTCCACTTTGAAGTCCGTCGGAATGGTACACCAGTAGACCCAGCTAATTATCTGTGAACTTAATAAACCAAGTTTTTCTAGGCTGCAAATTCTATCATAGACGTGCTATAATGGGGGAGGTTAAGGGCGCGTGGCTCAGTGGATAGAGCAACAGATTCCGGTTCTGTGGGTCGGGGGTTCAAATCCCTCCGCGCTCGTTTTTTGTTTTTCGATTGACAATTATTATCTAGGCTATATCTACTCAAGCAGATAAGCTTATTTTGCCACAGCTACGCTTTCTTTGGTTAAGACTGGACGTGCTGATAGAAAATCCGTTTAACGTTTTCTGCACAGATGATATAAAGTCCAACAATTGCTGCCAGCACCAAAAGGAATTCAATGGGTAAAGGTTGGAACCCTAGTAAACTTGCAACTGGACTATAAGGAATCAGGAGGGTAGCAATGGCGATCGTGATCGTTGCCGTCAATAAGTACTTTCCTGGCTTGCTCGTGAGGATAGATTGCCGTGTCCGAATTACCAGCACAATCATAGACGCAGAAATCACTGATTCCATAAACCAACCGGTTCTAAATTGCGCTGAGTTGGCGTGCAGCAGCAATAGGAATGCCGCAAAGGTGAGGTAATCAAAGACTGAACTCAGCAGCCCAAACACCACCATAAAGTTACGGATAAATGCTATGTTCATCCGCCGGGGTTTGTTGACCATTTCCCGGTCTACGCGATCGGTTGCGATCGTCATTTCTGGGAAATCGGTCAACAGGTTTGTGAGCAAAATTTGGCTGGGTAGCAAGGGTAAGAAGGGTAGAACCAGGGAAATACCTGCCATGCTAAACATATTGCCGAAATTAGCACTTGTTGCCATAAACACGTATTTGAGCGTATCAGCAATATCTGCTTTTGGTGGATCGAAAAGAGCAAGATAACCCAAAAACGTCATGTTTGTTTCATCGTCTTTGGTGAATGAATTGCGATTGTCGTCAGACGACACGCAAGCTACGCAGTTGCGGTAAGCCACCCCTAAGACCCGAAACCCTTCACTACCAAGTTCCTCTGCCCGTTGTTGAATTTTGTCCTGCTGTATAGTAATATCAATTGTCTTTCCGTCACCAGTTTCGACGGTTGAGCAAACATCAAGAATTGCCTTTAGCGCCCCTTTGCTGACAATCAGATTCTTATTATCTTTCTTCAACAGAATACTTAGACGTTTGCGATTGAAATCATAAGGTACTTCATCTAGTTTCTGATAGGCAGAAATGTCAAATTGCTTGTGCTGACGAATTGCGGCATCGATGGGATTTACATAACCTGATTCAGACGCAGCATTCAAATAGGCTAAAGCAAAACGCGAGTCGCCTGCGGCGAGGCTCCGCCAACGCTCTCTTTCCCCTCCACATCAACCGCAGCGTGAATTTTCACTTCCCCTTCCGTCAGCGTGCCCGTTTTATCTGTACAAAACACGTTCATGCTGCCAAAATTTTCAATCGCAGACAGTCGTTTCACAATCACCTGCTTTTTCGCCATTTGTTTAGCACCGCGAGCCAAGTTAACGCTAACAATCGCGGGCAACAATTGGGGAGTCAGACCGACTGCAAGCGCTAGGGAGAATAGAAAAGATTGTAGAACAGGACGTTGCAAGTAGACGTTGGCGACAAAAATTAGAACAACCAAAATCAACGTCACTTCCATGAGAAAATAGCCAAACTTGCCCAGTCCCCTTTCAAATTCGGTTTTGGGTGGTCTGAGTTTCAGGCGTTCTGATACCTTGCCAAATTCAGTCTGCTTTCCTGTCTGCACCACAACCGCTTTCGCTGTACCACTGATTGCGTTAGTCCTAAAGGGTGTTTGTTCGCTGGCTGAGTCCGACTTCGTTCGGCAATACGCCACCCAGTTTGTCAGCAGGATAGGTTTCTCCCGTGAGTGCTGCTTCATTCACTGACAGATCCTTCGACTCTAAAATCAGGCAGTCACCAGGGATACTATCGCCAGCAGCAAGCAACACAATGTCACCCGGAACCACCTCCTCATTAGAGATTTCTTGAGATTGACCATCTCTCAAAACTATGGCTTTTACTTGCACTAAAGCCAGTAGCTTCGTTACGGCATCTCTAGCTCCCCGCTCTTGCCAAAATCCTAATAGCCCACTAATTAGTATGATCGTCAGAATAATAATAGTATCAATGACATCTCCAAGAAAACTGGAGAGAATAGCAGCTGCCATTAAAATCAAAATAATCGGACTCTTAAACTGGTTCAGCAACAGGAGTAGTGTGGATGACTGTCGCTTTTGCTTCAGACTGTTTGCACCATATTGAGTGAGCCGTTGCTGCGCCTCTTGGCGACTCAAACCCTGGTGGCTACTCTTGAGCTGATCTAATACCTGTTCGGCAGGTAGGCTCCAAAATGAGGGGATGACTTGAGGCATAGATGTCAGTATCCAATTTTTTTAAATCCTGAATAGATAACCTTGCTGATCTACACTGAACATCTGCACAACGATTGGATACTGTTACGAGAATATCCGCTCTCACCGCATCTATTGGCAATGTCTCACGTTTGGCAGTCTAGGCGATGGCAAGCAGTATGAAATTGCAGCGAAAGGAGCGCCGGAAGCGATCGCGGATCTCTGTCATTTCACGCCCCAACAGCAGAAAATTATGGCAGCCCAAATCAGTGAAATGGCCAATCAAGGATTGCGTGTATTAGGCGTTGCCAAAGCCTCCCTTGTTGATGCGCCACCGCCATTTTTAACGCCTCATCCGTCACTTAATCCAAATCATTTACCCGATGAGCAACATGACTTTCCTTTTCAATTTCTCGGATTGGTAGGACTGTCTGATCCAGTGCGTCCAAACGTTGCGGCGGCAATTCAAGAATGTTATACCGCAGGTATTCGAGTTGTGATGATTACGGGTGATTATCCCGGAAGAACCCGCAGAAGCAACGGTGATGCAGCGTCCTCCTCGTCACCCCAAAGAACCATTATTTGGTAGGAAAACTTTAGGATTGGCAGTGCTACAAGGGGTGGGAATTTTGGTAATTGTTCTTGCCATCTTTGTGGTGGCGCTATATCGCCGACAAGGTGAACTTGATGCCCGTGCCTTAACGTTTACGACGTTGATTTTGGCAAATAGTTTTAGCCTTAACTGAACTGTATTGCAAGATAAAAGTGAAGTTCAACGAGGGATGTCTAAGACGGGCTACGCCTACGCACCAATCATAAAATAGGGAGTAGATTGTTTACCACTCCCTACTCGCTCTATGCTTCAATAACTACCCGCAAATTGCCCCGTTTTTTCGCAACGCGACAAGCAGTAGTTGTACCAGAACGCTCGAATTCTAAATCGAGAATGGTGGGGCCGACTCGCAAATTGTGAAATGATAGGCGATTAATCGATTCTGGCAAAGCAGGGTCGATTATTCGCAAGCAGTTATTTTGAGCATCAGGCACCAAGTTGACCATCATTTGCAGCAGTTGGAAGATACTACCAGTCGCCCAAGCTTGGGGAGTGCAAGCAACTGGATACTGCACAGGGGCATTATCACCGTTCCGTTCGTAGCCGCAGAAGAGTTCTGGAGGACGTTCATAAGGCTGCTGACTGGTCATATCGAATAAACCTTGGAAAAGTTCTAAGGCTTGATCGATTAGACCGAGCGATCGCAATCCCATTGCAATCAGAGCGTTATCATGGGGCCAAACCGAACCAATGTGATAACCCATTGGATTGTAAGCGGGTGACAAACTACTCAGGGTACGAATGCCCCAACCATTAAACATATCTGGTGCCCGCAACCGTTCTGCGACACTGTAGGCTCTTTCGTGGGTGAAAAGACCCAAATGCAGACAATGACCAGGGTTTGAGGTAATACTGTCTACAGGTTTACCATCTCCATCCAAAGCCAAGGCGCAGAAATCCTGGTCTTCTACCCAAAAATCTCGATTAAAACGAACCTTGAGACTTCTAGCCTCTTCTTGCCAACGATCTGCCAAATCAAGGCGCTTTTTCATTCTCGCTATTTCTGCTAGGCGCATTTTTGCAGCATAGACATAAGCTTGCACCTCACAAAGGGCAATCGGGCCGTTAGCTAATTCTCCCTTATGGTTGACAATGCAGTCGCCAGAGTCTTTCCAACCTTGGTTAGCAAGACCGCGTTTAGATTTACGGTAGTAGCTGAGGTAACTGGTTTGTTTGGTATTGCGATCGATCCAGTCCATTGCTGCTAAAGCATTTGGCCAAAGTAACTCTAGGAGTTCTTGGTCGTGAGTCCAAGCATAATGTTCGGCATACAGCATTAGCCACAGGGGAGTCGCATCAACTGTACCGTAGTATGGCGTGTGAGGAATTTCTTGACAACGAGCCATTTCTCCCAAACGTAACTCGTGCAAAATCTTACCCGGTTCTTCTTCGCGCCATTCGTCGTCGATTTTGCCTTGGTATGTCGCCAGTAATATTAGGGTTTCTTTGGCGATTTGCGAGTTTAACATCAGGGTTTGGGAAGCTGTAATCAGCGAATCCCGCCCAAATAGTGTAGAAAACCACGGTACTCCAGCCGAAACTGTCTTATGCTTTCCAAAAGATTGGCGCAACAAATACATATCTTGCTCGGCCCGCTCAATCACTCGATTGAAAGTGCTTTTATCTGAGCTAATGCGGGTAATTTGCTGTACCCAGTGTTGCTCCTCCATCAACTCAGCAGCTTTCGCCTGTCCTAAAGTAATGGCGGCGCTTACAGTTGAACTAGATTGGTTGTTTTTCAACATATTCACCCGATAACCCAGCTTTTGGGTTTCGTGAGAAGCCAACTCTAGCTGCCAAACCGCAGTGTAACCTTTGAAATAGTCTGGTTGACGATGCTGGAATAAAATCCGAGATTCCATCACCGAACCATCCAAACCTTGATAGGCAAGTGTTAAGGATTGTTCCCTAAAAGTTGATGGGTCTTTAGGTAATGGTGAAACGCCATCGACAATTCCTTCTTCAGTCGTGGGTTCTAGTAGACGTAAAAGCCTACCGCGTTTTTCTCTGTCATAACCCCGGACTTCAAATAAATCAACAAAATCTGCATCGAAGCTGATACTTAGTTCAAAATTGACAGTTGTTGTGCTGTAGTTAGATACTTCTATTTCTTCAAATAGAGCGCCATTGAGTACTATTTCTCGCCGAATTCCGATAGTTTCGGCTCTTAGGCGTTCGTCAATTCTGGGGTTAGTACACAAAACTGAGAGTGAAAACCCTTTTCCGGCAGTACTACTGAGAAGTACAGGCGATCGCCCTTCAAGTTGCAACTCTAAGCGATTGAGAAATCTCGTATCACAGCAAAACAGCCCCATGCTGGGATTACCCTCACTGAGGGAACAGCCAGAAATATTCCCGATAGTATCTGTCACGAAAAATAAATCATCATCTTTAACCGTCAGTGTCGGTTGTGGTCTTTCACTCACAACACAAGGCCACTCCGGGATAGGTAATTGTTCAGCAGGAATAAAAGTTTTTCCATCCAGGAAAATTTTTTCCGGGGTCATTAGCGTATCCGGTGTCATTAGCCAAAGTTCCGTGTACAGGTCGTAGATTGTTTGTGGTATTCGGAGTAGAGGTCTTTACCCCTCACAACTTGCAGAAAAAAGACTCTTTGTAAAACTTGTTTGAGCTATTCTAGCCAAAATAATTTTTACGTACTGTTGACAAAGTAGCAGTGTCCAAATCTATATAAGTATTGTATAAGTCTAAACTCAAGACTGAAAACTCAGAATTTTTAGATAAGTCCTTAGTTGTCGAACTTTCTCAAGATACAAGATACATAGTATACTCAGCAAAAATGCGATGTTCCCAGTTATATTGGTAAAGCTAGCATTTATTGACTAAACTATTATACGATTTTGTTTTAAATATCTTTGGCGTTAGATTAGAAAAATTTTCCATCATTCAATTGATTGATTAATTTTAATCAATCATTACTGATTAAATTATATGGTATGTAGCAGTAATCGTTTTTGGGTAAGAAAATTCTATTTAGTGAGTGTAAATATTATGACGCACTACGCCAAGGCGTGGACTATCAATCAATGAAGAGTGCTGAGTGCTGAGTGGGTAAAGATTAGTGAATTTAGCAGTTAAAACAATACAAAAATTATGTGGCTGGTACTTAGTAATGAAAGATTTTAGCTGTGCAAGCATATTTCAAAGTTAGTCAAGAATGTATATTGGGCGTAGTAGGTTGTCAATAAATAGATCAATTTGGTAACAAAATGTTGCGCCTGCTTTGGCGAAAAGTGCATTTTAGCGTTCTTTACATATTGCAACTCTCTATTTAACTTGAGAGTGCCTTGGAATTTGTACAATGCAGCTGTGACGTGGATCTTGTCGAGGTTGAGCGTTTAACAATAATTCATGAGCATTTCGACTTCTGTGCTGAGTGATCTGCTAAAGTCCCTACCATACTTGCGGCCCCAGCTATATTTTAAGGCTTCGCTAACAGCGCTCTCCCATGCGATGGAAGATCAAGTTTTGGCTGCGACTTTAGCACAACCCCTTGTAATTGCTAGTTTCCAGCGAGAGCGATTCTACCGCCAAGAAGCTCATCGCTACCTGCGACTTGCCTTGCGGAGTAACCAAATATACGTATTAGCTGCTCCAGAAACGGATTTCGCCAATAGTTCGGAACACTACGAAAAGATCGCTTTTGAGCCAACGGATGGCTTAAATCAAGAGTGGCATTTGGTAGTGATTGCTGACAATTATGCTACTTGTCTGGTTTGCCGGGAAAGTCTTGGTTCCATTGCTAAAAACAAGCAACTACCAGAACTAAGCCCTAATCTGGATATAGACACAGCGCGAAGATTTGAAGGAGTTTGGACATCGGAAAGGGGAGTTAGCCTCAAAGCCGCTGAATTGCTGTTAGACAGGATTTTGGTTTACAGACCAGAACTGGCAAGTAAAATAAACGAGGCACGTCAGAGGTTTAGTATAGGAGAGCCGCGAAGCCACTCTGGAGCAGAACAGATCAACGAATATGCTTGTGACATTGATACAGATCCCTTTGTGCAACGCTTAGTAACTTACTTGCAAGCTAGTCAGTACAAATTGCACAAAGCCTACCGTTCCATTGCGGCCCAAGCACGAAAAGAACGATTAGTCAACTCGATTAGCACAGCCATTCGGCGATCGCTCGATCCTCATGAAGTTCTCCAAGTGGCAGCACAAGAATTAGGACAACACCTAGAAGCTTGTCGCTGTCTAATTTACCGCGCTCAAGCTACAGATAACCAAGCCATAATTGAACACGAGTTTTTGAATCCCGGTATTTTATCGGTTCGTGGGCAAACTTGGGAATTAGAGAAAAATTCCCTGTTTCAGGACATTGTGCAACAAGGCGAAGGTGTTTGTATTAGCGATACGCTAAATGACCCTCGTGTTAACAATTCGCCAGGGCTTTCCTTAATTGCCAAAAAGTTTGCCATTCGTTCTTGGCTGATGGAACCAGTATTTTATCAGGGGCGGTTGTTGGGCATCGTGGAGTTGCATTACTGTGGAATGCCACCGCACGAGTGCCAACCTGGGGAGTTAGATTTGGTAGAAGCGATCGCCACCCAAGTGGGAGCAGCCCTAATTCAAGCGGAAGCCTACGCCAACCTAGAAGAACTTAACCAGCAGCTAGAAGCCCTAGACCGCACCCGCAGCAACCTTATAGCCATCACTGGACACGAACTGCGTACTCCCCTATCCACCATTCAAGTGTGTCTAGAAAGTCTTGCTAGTGAGCCGGATATGCCCTTGGAGTTGCAGCAAATTATGCTCAACACGGCTCTTTCCGACTCAGAACGGATGCGAAAATTGGTACAAGATTTCCTCACGCTTTCCAACTTGGAAAGCGGGCGAGTGCAATGGCATCCAGAATCCCTGACTTTACAAGAGTGTGTGGATTTAGCACTCAGCCGCAATCGCACGCGTTCTTCAACGGAAAAGCCGCCCCAAGTCAAAACTCAAATTGCCGAAAATCTACCTCTAGTAAGGGCTGATGGTGATTGGCTAGTAGAGGTACTGGCAAAACTCATGGACAACGCTTGTAAATTTACGCCACCCCAAGGAGAAATCACCATTAAAGCCATTTCCAACAGCCATCAAATGGTCGAGGTGACTGTGGCTGACACTGGACGCGGCATTGAACCAAATCGCTTAGAAGTAGTTTTTGACCGCTTCTATCAAGAAGAGGGAGCGCTACGCCGCACCACTGGCGGAACAGGACTTGGTTTAGCAATTTGTCGGCAAATTGTGAATGGCTGGGGCGGAGAAATTTGGGCAGAGTCAACTGGCAAAGACCAGGGTAGCCAGTTTCACTTCACCATCCCCATTGTTCAGAATAGCCGCGAGGAAAAGCGGGCAAAAGTCAAGAGTAAATAGTCATGGGGCATGGGGCATGGGGCATTGGTTTTTAACAAATGACAAAGAACAAAGGACAAATGACTAAAAACTGTTACAGTCTATAACGCGATCGCAATATGATCCTGGTTGCAGTGTTAGGATTCCCTAAAAACGTTGAGAGAACAGACTTTATGGCAGAAACACTCTCTGGACAAACCCCACTATTTGCTGGCAGCACTGGTGGCTTGCTCACAAAAGCACAAGTCGAAGAAAAGTACGCTATCACTTGGACTAGCCCGAAAGAGCAAGTTTTTGAATTGCCTACAGGTGGTGCTGCTACTATGCGGAAAGGTGAAAACCTGCTGTATATAGCTCGTAAAGAATATGGTATCGCTTTGGGCGGTCAGCAACTCCGGAAACTCAAAATTACAGATTACAAAGTTTACCGGATTTTACCCAACGGAGAAACCACTTTACTTCACCCAGCTGATGGTGTCTTCCCTGAAAAGGTAAATGAAGGTCGTGACAAAGTGCGTTATGTAGACCGTCGGATCGGACAAAACCCCAGTCCCTCTAAAGTTAAGTTTAGCGGTGTTACAACCTACGACGCTCCGTAATTAGCTTTTAGTAGCTAATGGGTAATTAGTAATGGGTAATTGGTAAGAAAAAGAATTACCCATTACCCATTACCAATTACCAATTACTTTTAAAAAATAATGATTTTTCCGCATTTCTCCCAGTTTTCTGGCCTAGCGCAACAAGGCAACTTCGTACCCGTATATCAAGAATGGGTAGCGGACTTAGATACGCCCGTATCTGCTTGGTATAAAGTTTGTGCAGGTCAGCCCTATAGCTTTTTGTTGGAATCGATAGAAGGTGGGGAAAAACTAGGACGCTATAGTTTAGTGGGCTGCGATCCGCTTTGGGTTTTGGAAGCAAGGGGCGATCGCACCACCCAATTAAACCGCGATGGTTCGCAGGTCGTTTTTGCGGGCGATCCTTTTACAACTTTAGCCGAGTGTTTAGCGCCTTATCACCCAGTCAAGTTACCACAGCTACCACCAGGGATTGGCGGTTTATTTGGGTTTTGGGGCTATGAATTGATTAACTGGATTGAGCCGCGCGTGCCAATCTATCCACCAGATGAGCGAAATATCCCTGATGGATTGTGGATGCAGGTAGACCACCTGTTGATTTTTGACCAGGTGAAGCGAAAAATTTGGGCGATCGCTTATGCTGATTTACGTGACCCCAATGTAGATTTACACGCAGCCTATCAACAAGCGTGCGATCGCGTCACCCAAATGCTCGAAAAGCTATCTCTCCCCCTATCGCCCGAAAAAACTCGGTTGGAATGGAAACCGCCAGGGAACAGAGAGGCAGAGGAGCAGGGGAGCGGAGGGGCAGAGGAGTATAAAAGTAATTTTACTCGTCCTGATTTTTGTGCCAGTGTCCAAAAGGCCAAAGACTACATCAAAGCAGGCGATATCTTTCAAGTAGTAATTTCTCAACGACTATCAACACCATACACAGGCGACCCCTTTGCCCTTTACCGCTCCCTACGTCAGATAAATCCTTCGCCTTACATGGCTTACTTTAACTTCCGAGATTGGCAAATCATTGGTTCTAGTCCTGAAGTGATGGTGAAAGCCGAAACTGCTCCAGATGGGGGAGTTATAGCAACGGTACGCCCCATTGCTGGGACACGTCCACGCGGTAAAACTACCCAACAAGATGCAGCATTCGCTCAAGATTTACTCGAAGATCCCAAGGAAGTTGCCGAACACGTGATGCTTGTAGATTTAGGGCGGAATGATTTGGGGCGTGTTTGTCAAAATGGTAGCGTCAAAGTTGATGAATTAATGGTAGTTGAGCGCTACTCCCATGTGATGCACATTGTCAGCAATGTTGTGGGTAAATTAGCACTCGATAAAACAGCATGGGATTTATTGAAAGCTTGCTTCCCAGCAGGTACGGTAAGTGGCGCACCCAAGATTCGGGCGATGGAAATTATCCACGAGTTAGAGTCTAGTCGGCGCGGTGTTTATTCTGGTGTATATGGATATTACGATTTTGAAGGACAATTAAATACTGCGATCGCAATTCGCACAATGGTAGTACATGACAAGACGGTTAGCGTACAAGCTGGCGCAGGTTTAGTGGCTGATTCTGAGCCAGAAAAAGAATACGAAGAGACGTTGAATAAAGCTAGAGGTTTATTAGAAGCAATTCGTTGTTTGCGTTGAACTGGGGGCTAGTAGTAACAGAACTTTGCCTAGCTTTAACAGGTAATTGAAGTTCTGCGGCTCATAATTAAAATCCGCTCAAGTGTTCAAAATACAGCAGATTGCAACTTGGTGAGGTACAGACAATCATAGGGGCAATTCATGAATTGCCCCTACCTGTACTTAATTTACCTGAAATACGCTATAACTAAAATTCTTATTTAGTTATCCGAAAGAAGTGCAATAGAATTTATGCTGTAACGTTTTTGTACTACGCTATGAATTCAAATAAAAGTTATATCTTGATGTAATGGCTTTATAGTTACTATCGCTTGCAATTAATAGCCAACTGATTTTTATTAGTTAGTTGTAAAAGTGGACTTGATACAAGTACAGTAACAGTTCGATTTGCTGTATGAGAATCTAGACCAGACTTTAACAGTTGATTGATTAATATTCTTCTATTTTGAATTACATAGGTTTTACTTTGAACTGCAAGATGTTTGGAAACAATTTCTGCCACTTCTAAGCCCATGTATCCACAATACCGTGACAAATTAGGAAGCTTTATAAATCCAATCAACATCAAAGTTTTCCCAAAGCTAAAGAGACTTTTTTAGGCATATTGACATAGTGAAAATAAGTCCTGGTATCCAAATCCAGGACTTCTATTGAAGTTACTAGTAAAATGAACAAACTTGTTCATCCTAATTGAGTGAAATAAATCGCCCAAAGCATTCCAGTTACCCCAATAGCGATTAAGAGGTTAGTGAAAAATCTGCCGAATTCAATTTCTTGTCCCAGTCCCTTGTCATCTTGACCCCCACTGAAAAACAATGACCACGCTTGATTTGCATTGATGATCTCAAAGTTGTTGAAATCGGGTCTAAAAACGACTGTTCCAATCAAATCTTTTCTGGGGTAATCAAAATCAGTTTTCATAAGTTTGCCTCTAAATTGTTTTATTTGTCAACTGGAGAAAATTTGTAAATCTGAAGTGTGTTCTCTAAAAACTAGTTAGCCATCCAATCAAACCGTGTCCGGTGAAAACTTCCAACGCGATGAGTGAGATAAAACCAATCATTGCCAAGCGACCATTGAGTTTTTCGGCGTATTCGGTGAAGCCTGTCCGTGGGGTTTCATCAATATAAATTTTGGGTTCAATCGCAAATCTGTTGAGTTGACCGCGTTCGTTAATAGTAAAGCCTTTATTTGTCATCTTTTACTTTTTATTTTTGTGTTATGTAAATGAATGTAACTTATTGTAAATATTTTTTGCAAGTACTTGACACAATAAAAAAGGTAGTAATAACCGTACTAACCAGATAGGGTATTTTGGCTTCATCCGAGAAGGTAAGCGATGTGTAGACACAATAGTTGAGCGAAGAATTGGTTGTAAAATTTGATACAAAAGAGATATGCCAATACAGTTCAGGTAAGACCAAAACACTTGTAGAGACGGCGATTTATCGCGTCTTAAAACCCACGATTTTGTAAAAGTAGCCCTTAACTGAACTGTATTGAGAGATATGCGATCTCTAGGCTAATCGTCATTTAAATTGCATCATTTTCATGGCAATAAAAGCTGCAAACCCTCTCCCTTGCTCCCTGCCCCCTGCCCCCCTGCGGTCTCAATGTGCAAATTAAATGCTTAACAGCTTACGATGCGCTACGCCTACGCTCTTAGAAGTGAATACACACAAAGGCATTAATTACCTTTAGTCTGACTTCAGTAAAACTTATCATTTACATAAAGAGAAATTATCAAAGTATAGCTGAGGAAGTATTGCTTATTTGTAACGAACTTGTTATGTTTCTTTACATATAGAAACATAAACAACATAAATGCGTTAAAGCACTGTTGGTCAAAGTTTTCTAAATAACTATGCAGTTAAGCCTACAATGTGCTTTGCCGAGTATCAAAACTCAACGGCAACACTATCATTATGCCTTTGGTAGATGATGTCTAAGGCGGCCTATGGTCAGACTGCTTAGTGCTTTTAGTAACACCTAAACGCATTTCCCCTCCGTTTTTTCACATTCAATAGAACTGTAATTTTTTTGGGAACATCTGCTATGTCTTTTACCATCAAGTCGGCTCAAAGTATTTTTCCCGGCACGCTAGTTGCTGACGTTGTTCCAACTGTTGTCGAATCATTCTCTCAACTCAATGCTGAAGATCAACTAGCATTACTCTGGTTTGCTTATACCGAGATGGGTAGAAGTATTACGGTTGCCGCTCCTGGAGCAGCTAACATGGTACTCGCACAAGGCTTACTTGAACAAATTAAGCAGATGCCTTTCGAGGCTCAAACACGAGTCATGTATGATTTAGCTAATCGTGCTGACACTCCCCTCTGCCGTTCTTATGCATCCTTCACTGTAAACATCAAGTTGGGCTTTTGGTATCAGTTAGGAGAATGGATGGCTCAGGGAATCGTTGCTCCTATTCCAGAAGGCTACAAGCTTTCTCCCAAGGCTGCTGAGGTGTTAGAAGCAATCAGAAATGCTGATTCAGGTCAACAAATCACAATTCTCCGCAATACCGTAGTGAGCATGGGATTTGACCCGAACGCTCCCGGTAGTTACAAAAAAGTCTCAGAACCTGTGGCTCCACCCACAGCACCAGCATTTCGGACTAAAGTCACCATTGAGGGTATCAACAACCCTACAGTGCTTGGCTATATCAACAACATGAATGCCAATGACTTTGATGCTGCTGTTGCTCTGTTTACCTCTGAAGGTGGTTTGCAACCTCCCTTTGAAAGACCGATTATTGGTCAAGATGCAATCCGCGCTTATATGCGTGAAGAATGCCAGGGATTAAAAATGATACCAGAGCGTGGTATATCCGAGCCAGTAGAAGATGGCTATACCCAAGTTAAAGTCACCGGCAAAGTCCAAACCCCTTGGTTCGGTGCAAGTGTGGGTATGAATATTGCATGGCGATTTTTGCTCGATCCTCAAGGCAAAATTTTCTTCGTAGCGATTGACTTGCTTGCTTCTCCTAAAGAACTGCTGAATCTAGTACGTAAGTAAAAGCTAGATTAGTCGCTGCTTAAGCGTGGATGAGTGAAAGAGCAAGCCACCTCACCACGTTTAAGCAAAAGAAATTTATCAGGATAAGGGTTTCCTTCTCTAAAACTTTTTGAAAATAATCAATCTCATCAGCAATATTGTAAAAGATTGTTAAATAATTTTAATCTTGATGCGAAGTTTTAAAAGTCTCTTAATAAGAGGAATTTTCAGAAATTATTGATTAGACACTGTGATTTTCAGGTGAGAAATGGAAATTTGGAAGGCAGGCTGTATGGATGCTAATGAACTTCTCAACCGCTATTGTGCAGGAGAGAGAAATTTCACTCAAGTAAGCCTGCACTTAGTTAACCTCAGCGAGGTGTGTTTAGCTGGAATCAACTTGAATCGATCTAACTTGGCTAACGCGACTTTATCACAGACTAACCTGCGCGGAGCAAACCTAATTGAAGCAAATTTGACTGCGGCGATCTTATGGAGAACCGATCTAAGTGGCTCAAATCTGATATTAGCAAACCTCAAGGCTGCTAATCTGATTCGGGCAACTCTTAGGAAGGTGAACTTGCATAAGGCTTCCCTTATGAAAGCAGACCTGCGTTTAGCAGACTTACATGATGCTGACCTCAGTAGTGCAAACTTAGCTGGAGCAGACTTGCGCTATGCTAACCTCAGTGGTGTAAACTTGGCTGGAGCAAATCTCACTGGTGCAAACCTGACTGGCACAAAGTTGAGCAACACAGACCTGAGTCATGCCAGTCTCACCAAAGCTATTTTGTGTAAAACGGATTTAATTGACATTGATTTAACCGAAGTAGACCTGACTGGGGTCAATCTGCACCACTGCTTATTTAACGGAGTAACCTTACCTAAACGAAGCTTAATTGAAGCGGGTTGAGTGTTGTTGTCGTCTAATTAAAAATTTAAAATTATTCACGAATTACTAATTAGAGAGACTGACTCTAAAGAAATAACTGTACATTTTTGGAGTAAGGGATACATAGGCATCATCCCTAAAAGATGGGAAGACAATAAATTAAATCTGCATTTGCAATTTGAAAATTATCCTCAAGGGTTAATAATAAGAATGCTAATTTGTCCTAATGACGATAAATCCATACGCGAAAAAATATATAAAATATCCCAAAAAAATATACCTCTTTTTAAGAAGAAAGCTTTAACACCTCAATGGACAACTATTTATACAAAAACTATTCTTAAGCCTAAAGATTATGAAGATGCTGATCTTGAGGAATTAATGAATAAGGTAGAGGAATTTTGGCTGCACTTTATTAAAAATGACTTTGTAATTATCGAGAATATAATTAATACAAATATAGATGAGATAATCTGTAAAGATATCTCCGTTCATCCTGAACCTTGAAGATAAACTTTAGCGATCGCTCCTACAGTAGCCTAAATTAGTAAAATTTTATACTAAAGATTTTGCATATATACTAAGCCGACTTATGTTGATGCGATCGCACCCCACACAACCCCACACAGCACTAAACTAGAAAGTAAGATGCTCAGGATAGCTTATGAACGCTGTTACAACCACTTTACCTCCTACACTCAAGTTGAAAATCGACTTAACTGATGATCAATTTTTCGAGATGTGTCAGAAAAACCGCGATTATCAATTTGAGCGTACAGCATCAGGGGAATTATTAATTATGCCACCTACAGGTAGTGATACTGGCAGACGTAATGTTAAACTTACAACCCAACTAGATATTTGGAACTCTGAGAGTAATTTAGGCGAAGTTTTTGACTCCTCAACTGGCTTCACTCTACCCAATGGTGCAGAACGTTCTCCCGATGCTTCTTGGGTAAAAATTGAGCGGTGGAATGCTTTAACCCCAGAACAACAAGAAAAATTTGCCCCAATTTGTCCTGATTTTGTAGTAGAGTTGCGTTCTCCTAGTGATTCCTTGAAAGACTTACAGGAGAAAATGCAAGAATATATAGAAAATGGCGCTCAATTAGGCTGGTTAATTGACCGGAAAAACAAGCGAGTAGAAATTTATCGTCCAGGTAAAGATGTAGAGATATTAGACAATCCTGCTAGTTTATCAGGAGAAAATATCTTACCCAGATTTGTGTTGAAGTTACAGCCAATTATGTAGCTTTATCGATTAGGATAAACATAACGTATTTCAAAGCGACTTTGTTCCCAAAGTGGTAGCAAAGCCTGTTTAGCAGCATTTAATTGAGCTTGCGAAAAAGATATTTTTCCATTTTCTATAATCCAAATAAATATCCGAGTTATTAAATCTGCCTTTAAACTATTCTCGTATTCACAATTATTTATTCTTGCTACTTGCTTATCTAAGCAATCAATAGCATATTTAAAAGTCAAGTTTTTCCAGTCTGTGCGATTGTTATCAATTTCTTCTTGCGTATTTTTCCACTCGATCCTACGCAAATTTCCTATAATATAGTCTATGCCTGTTATAGAAGAGTCAGTGTTACGTACCAAATTTGTATAGGCTTGGTAATATGATTTCAACAGAGAGGCAGCAATATTTTCTACATATATATTTAGCCAAGATTGAATGTCGTGAAGATAAGGTGCTAAATCTCTGATATTATCAATTTCTTGAATCAGCATACGACCATTTGTATAATTTGTAATTTTTGCTAGAAATTCAGCTTCAGATATTTGAGACTTTTGTGAGTAATAGTTAATAACTTTTGGAATATATTTCTCTAACAACCACTGTTTAGTATATTTAGCCGTCCAGGTTCCCCAAGAACCAATATCTTGCTGCCATGAGGTAAATTCATCTGTATCAATAGATTGTAAGTTAACATCATTTAGTTCATAAATTACGTTAACCTGATGATTGTTAGGTAATGAAGAAAAACTTATATCAGTTTGGTAGGAAATAAATGTATGATCGTGAATTCCTCTACTCACTCGGATTGACATGTTTTTTGTATGGAATAAATGCCATTCTGACTTACCTTTAATATAATTAAACTCATTAGCAAACTGCTGCATTAGATTCCATAATTCTTGTCTTACAGAAAATAGGATAAAACCTCTATTTCCTGAAAAGTTTACAAATTTAAAATCCCATGTTTCTAAAATATTTTCAAATTGAATTAGTAAATTTTTATATTCTTGGCAAACTCCATCAATACATAAACATAAGTCTGCTGCTTCTACATCTGATAAAATTAGAGTTGTTTGACCTAAATAAACCTCAAAAGTATTTTTATCTAACTGTTTAAAAATCCGACGACATCTCCAATCTGGCTGGGTGTGCAATCCAGTCATTAATTGGCCTAAAATATCTTGATGATTTAAGTAAATTTTTAGACCTCTTAAAATAATACTGCTGAACTCTATTTCACAATTACCCTCTCCAAAAGCTTTGGGTAAATTACATGCGATCGCTACTTTCTTTTTCACAACAACTAAGCGATAGCCTTCCCTTGTTGTGGAAGACTCAAAATCACATTTCTCTAAAATATCCTGTAAATCTGGATGTTGTCTTAAAAATCTCTCTATTAATTTATATTTAGTATTTAATAAACTGCTTGTTGTTTTTTTGTCGATATTCTTAACTAATTCAAAGTTTAGCTTGTTATAAAAGTCTGAGGCAATATAATTATCTTTTAGTATATCTATATTTAGATCAAAAATAGACTCTTTTTTATAGTAATGAAACCGTTTAAAAACCTTTATTTGATATCCGTTAGTAATTATAAAAAATAGCGTCTTAAAACGATCATTATAAATTTTAGTTTGTTGAATAATGTCATTTAATTTAGTTTCATCTGGTGCTATTGTCTTAATAGCAACAAGTGAGTTATTTATGTTTTGCTGATTAATATCATCTGTTGGATAATAAACCTGAATAACTTGGTTATTTCTGTGATATTGTCCTGATTTAGATGTTGTTAAAGGGTATTCACGACGACATCTCTCTGGATAACAGAGATAATGAAGCATTGGTAAAATAAACTTTTCTTTGACATCATCTTCATTTTGTAAAATCCGATGGTCAAAACCTTGTATCCATGTAATAAATTTTTTAATTGACTCTGGAATAGTCATCAGATAATCTACCTGCTAGTATAAATTTGCTATACCTTATTTTGTTTATATAATTAACAATTTATCAATTCAGGTCGAATAGTATCGTGATTTTGAATACCATAATGAGACCCTTCATCTTGATGTAAAGGATTGAGCAAATAGAATAAGACTGTTGGCGAATTAATTTATTTAATTTCAGTACGTTTAAACACACTTTAGCTATTAGCCCGCAATGTATTGCAACCTAGGAAAGCAACACTCTCACCAAGGTTTTAGGGCTGTGTGATTTTAACCCATTATGAATTGACCAACAGCCTTATAGAATAGAGCCTCCGGCACGCTGACGCGAAAACGAAATCCGCATACAACAGGGCTAGGACTAATGAAAAACCACTAATTAAGCAAAGGTAAAAATTGGCGAATTAACCCAATTGTGACTGCCGGCAATTCCAACTGTGGTGTTAACCCCACATCTTCCAACTCTTGAAAAAATCGGATTGCTTGGGGATTCATTTCGGCAAGGCGGCGACCAATTGAAGGCCCTGTAAATTCTGACTTTTGCCCCCAAATAATGGCGGTCGGAGTTGTTAATTCTTGAATGTAAAGCGATAAATCAAAGCATAAATCGCCACGGACAAAGGACAGTGCTGCATATTCAGCATTAGGCTGCTGGGCGGATTGCAAATAAGCATCTACAATTTCTTGGTACACTCGATTAGACTTAGCAAATTGCCGTTGCTCTAAGAAACTGCGAATACCCCCACTGGTGGCTACCCCTGTGCTGTAAATTAAACGGTCAACAACAGGAACACTGATTAACTGGGCAAAAAAACTACGTGAGTAGTCTTCGCCAAAGTCGGAAAGTCCGGCGGGGGTGGTGAGAATTAAAGCCTTAAATAAATCAGGATGAGCTGCTGCTACTCGAATTGTAAATGCTGCGGTCAAAGAAGAAGCGATCGCAGTTACAGGGCCAGTACAAGTCTGCTGTAAAAACTCCCGAATCGTGGTCAAATAATCCTCAATATTATAATTCCGTGCTGGATGCTCAGACCGACCCCAACCGATCAAATCGGGTGCAATGACTCGATATTCAGCGGCAAAAGCTGGATAAACCTTCGACCACTCATAAGCAGAAGATCCACCACCAAAGCCATGCAAGAACACCAAAGTTTCCCGATCATCTCTAGCAGTTACATTATTCTGCCAAGGCGCTCCATCAGCAGAATAATATACCATTCTACCTAGTGAGGTATTTATAGAGCGTTGGTCAAATCCTTGTGGTTGAAACATAAGTATTTTTTGTTGACTGTAGTCATTTGTTGGCACAAGTGAAAGTAGTGATGCGGGTACACGTAGAGAGAATTTTGCTCCTGTCTTTGCGTCCCCAAGTCTTTTTTAGTTACACTGGATGCTTACGTGTTTAGTTCAAACTTCCACTCATTGTTATTATCAGCGAATCAATTGCTCTAAAACTTCTCACCACCGTCAGATTAAGCAGATGTAAAATTACTGGATTAGTTATAAAGATTTGGTGATTTTTTTCACAATGAAAAGGAAATTAACCTTGAAATTACTGTCTTACAAGGTTTTTTATGGTAGCGAGTATCACTAAAGCCTGAATCCAGCATAAGTTTTTATGGTAATCTATCAAAAAACTCATAAATAATTTTGAGCGTTAAAAACAGTTGAAACGCTCATTTTAATAGGCTATTTATTCTACTTATATATGTAAGATAAATTGCTTCTGATGTATAACCAATCTAATTATTATCTAAGTAATGGTAAGGCGGGATGTCATGGTAAAGCAGGCTACTCTTCAATCAAATAAACTACCAACGATTGAAGACGCTGAATTTGCGCTTGACAAGCTTAATATACAAAATGAAATTAAAGCTTCAGCTTGCAGGGATCAGGTCGAGTCAGCCATTGATGCTGCCAGAATTACTGTACCCTCTTGTATTTTTTTAGACTTAGAAGACTTAAAGTGTTTTGAACCAGTAGAGCGCCAGTATGAACGCTGGGGAGTAATTTTTCACAATTCTCTAGCAATACAACCATCAAATCCAGCATTTCCAGCCTATTCAGGACAAACAGTTTTAATGGGAGCGCCCAAAAGCGGATTTTTAGAAGCTACTTTCTTACGTCCGGTTAACTCGGTTACTGCCTTTGTCACTAGTTCTCAACGGCTAGTACTTTCTGCTTACGATCGCGATCGCCAACTGCTCGGTCAAACTGCACTCCCAGGCTCTAATCTTGCCAATTCAGACTCAGCAATTTCCCCCAATACCTTATTATTTATAAATGTGAATAACATCCATAGCGTTACCTTCTGTGCTTTTGATGGTCAATTCACTATTGATAACTTTCGTTTTTGCCTTTAAAAAGCCTTTATGCCCTTGCTCTAAGCCATCTAAAATGGTATCTTTATTTCCGCCGTGCTGTACTAGTCTACTATCCGTCGATGCAAAGCAGGCATCTTGTGGTTTGGGTCTTCACCTTTTCTTCATTCCCTAGTAAAACTTATACAATAGGTAATTTCGTAATCAAGTAGGTAAACACTGTGGCACAGGCTTCGTCTTCTTGGCAGCAATTGATCAACCAGATCCACAACTGGAACTGGTCGCATCCATTGTTCAAGACAAAAGGAGCTACAAAGCAGCAAACATTTCAGCGTTTCTCTGGGCCTGGAGGCTTTCTTGGGTTCCTGACAATTGTCGTTGCTATGTTGTTGTGGAACTGGATGCTGCTATTGGCTCTCTTAATGGGCATTGGGGTAATGGTATTGGTTTACTCAATGCAGAAGTGGGACTGGCAATTGCACTGGTCTAAGATACATAAATTCTTAAACAGTTCAAATCGCCGATTAGTCTTAGCAGTCATTAGTGGGGGTCTTGCTACTGTCAGCACTTATATGGCCGCTGCAATTTGGGTTGACTCTCACAGTTCCTGGATTGCAGCTGGTGCTATTATCCAAGGCGTGGGAACCCTGTTAACTTTGATTTTATTAGTCTGGCAAATTGTCAACTTCTATGAAAATCGAGAAGAAGACTACCTCGATCGATTGTTGGTCAATTTAACAGACAAAGATCCATTGAAACGGTTGATTGCCCTACGTCAACTAACTAAATTCATCAGTCGTCAGCGAGTTGATTCTTCAGTGCAGCAAGATGTTGCCGAATGCTTGCAACTCTTACTCAGTCGAGAGGAAGAAGTTGCGATCCGAGAGGCAGCTTTTAAGAGTTTACAAGCTTGCGATGGTCTCCGGTCGGTCGGAGGCGATCGCCTACAAGTGCCACCCCCGAAAACAGCAGCACCTTTTGTACCCGTATCAGCAAAAGTCAAGCATCACGTTTATTAGTTATTTGTCATTTGTCATTTGTCATTTGTCATTTGTCATTTGTCATTTGTCTAATAACTAATTCCCATTCCCAATTCCCAATTCCCAATTCCCAATTCCCAATTCCCAATTCCCAATTCCCAATTTTTATTTTCGAGACAACTGTCCATTAGTAACTTGCACTACCGGATGATTGCACCGCCGTACCAATTGTTCATCATGGGTGGTAACAATTACCGTAGCTCCAAAGGAATTTAACTTCTGAAGAATCTGGATTACTTGCCAGGAATTATCAGGATCGAGATTTCCAGTAGGCTCGTCTGCTAACAGTAGTGGTGGTGTACCAACGATCGCACGGGCAATACTCACCCGTTGTTGCTCTCCCCCAGATAGTTGATCTGGGAAGCAATCAGCTTTACTCAGCAAACCCACCAGCTTTAAAGTTGGTTCTAAACGTCGTTGAATTTCTTTACGGGTATACCCTTGAGCTTGCAGCACAAAAGTCACATTTTCTGCTACTGTTCGTTGGCTAATCAGTTTGTAGTCTTGAAACACAATGCCAATCCGTCGCCGGAATAATGACAAGCGATCGCCCCGTAAACCCGCTATATTACACTCATCAACAATTACTTCTCCCTGTGTAGGCAACTCCTGGCCATACAACAGTTTCAAGAGCGTTGATTTACCAGAACCACTTGGCCCGGTGATAAACAGAAATTCTCCCTTTTTTACCTCAAGGTTCGCATTCAACAAGGCGTGAGTGCCGTTAGCATAAGTCTTGCTTACAGATTGCAATGTCACCTTTGCAGTAGTATTACTACCATGCTGTTGAGTTGCAGAGTCCTCTCTCTGAACGGATTTATCTGTTTTAACTTGAGTTGTTAATACTGGCATTGTTAAATTTTCCTCATAACCACAACTAAACAATTTGCCGACTTAGATGTGACATTGCCTATCAAAATAAGGATTCCCAGGTTTTGCCTGGGAATTTAAAATTCAACAAAGAAAATTTAAAATTTTTTGAAGACTTCAGTATTAACTAAGTAATAACACCCAGTACAGACGCGATTAATCGTGTCTCTCCACTCTTAACTAATTGCATCTTTTGCTGTCAAACGATAAACAAAAGCTTTTACAGCAAAAGCAGGCAAAGCCAACATTCGCCGCCAACGCCAAGGTTCTTGATATAGCCGATACAACCATTCCAAATTATTATTTGCTAACCAGGCGGGAGCGCGAGTTTTAGTTCCCGACCAAATATCAAAACTACCACCAACGCCAATCCAAATTGCTTGAGGACACAAATGGCGGTTTTCGGCAATCCATAACTCTTGACGTGGCACTCCCAAACCGACAAAAATCACTTGTGGCTGCAATTGAGCAAGAGTTTGTTGCAATTGCGCTTCTTCTTCTGGGGAATGGTAGCCTGAGTGAGTGCCTACTATATTCAAATCTGGAATTTGCTGCTGCCAAAAATCTGCCGCAGTTGAGGCTACCCCAGGCGCTGCTCCATAAAAAAACACCTTTGCTCCTGTCTTCTGTTGTCCAAGTTCTTGTAAAAGTTTTTCTGCTAATTCAATTCCCGGAAAACGCTGAACTTTTTGCCATAATAATAACCGTAAATACAGAACAACCCCGGCTCCATCTGGAATAACTAGTTCAGCATTTTTAATTATCTGAGCGAGTAATTCATTCTGCTCTGCCTGCATAGTCATTTCTGCATTGAGCGTTACTACATGAATTCCTCTGCCTTGTTCTAGGCTTTCTAACAACCAGCCTGGATAGTTAGCCATCACATGAACTGGTATTCCCAATACTGAAAATGCTTGATTGCCTTTAGACATAGCCTATTCTTGAGTAACCCTCACGCCAGATTTACTTGAATGTTAAGTTTATCAAATTTTTTTATATTAGAACTTAGGCAGGAAAGATCCCAATACTTTTCGAATAAACCCAACAATCTCTCTTTTGGTCTGGGAAAAGGGTAAGGGGTAAAGGTAAATTTAAACCCTTTCCCTTTCCCCTTTCCCCCTTAACCGAAAAGTATTGGGAAAGATCCCCAGTGCCTTGGAACAATAGAAAGCTTGACATACTGCCCATTTTAAAAATTGGCTCTACAAGCCTGCGATTTTGAAAGTGGGGATTTCTCAGAGCGCTTGTACTTGGGCTGGATCAGTGCAAACTTTATTGTGAAAGTGTAATATTAACCCAGTATAAAAAAGCTCAACTCGCAACTCTGGTTCCGGGAACAGAAGCTCCTACTATACTGCTTACAGTTAGTGTGGGAGTATGTCACGAAACTCGACTTTATGGTTAAGGTAGTGTAACGGGCTGAAGTTGGCTATGAGTAAAATTCGTATTGCTTTAATTGAAGATCATGACCTCACTCGCGTGGGTATTCGGACAGCGCTCATCCAAAAGGATGAGATTGAAGTTGTAGGTGAAGCTGCCAATGCTGCCGAGGGGCTAAAGATGTTAAAAATGGTACAACCTGATATTGCGATCGTAGATATTGGTTTACCAGATAAAGATGGTATTGAACTAACACGGGAGGTAAAATCTACTGCAAATGGGCAGCAGCTAGCTACAAAAGTGTTAATTTTGACGCTGCGGGATAACAAAGAAGCTGTGTTGGCAGCTTTTGCTGCTGGTGCAGACTCTTACTGTATGAAAGATATCAAATTTGATAATTTGCTGGAAGCAGTGAGAGTAACTTACAATGGCAACGCCTGGATCGATCCAGCGATCGCTCGAATTGTATTACAACAAGCACAACAAAATCCTCAAAAGTTGGAATCGGCTTTTGTAGATGCCAAGACTATTGCCTCTAACCTTGATTATGTCGAGAATCTGGAAGGAATTCAACCTTACACCCTGACAGAAAGGGAATTAGAAGTGCTACAGTTGATTGTCGAAGGTTGTAGTAATGCACTAATTGCGGAAAGACTTTACATCACTGTTGGGACTGTTAAAACTCACGTTCGCAATATTTTGAATAAGCTATGTGCCGATGACCGTACCCAAGCAGCAGTCCGCGCCCTGCGTTCTGGTTTAGTTGGGTAAAGATAATTTTGATGTGGAGCAATTGAAAACGATCAAGGGAAACTCATAACTTTGAGAAAGTGATATTTTCAAAGTGAATGGCTTCTCTGATTTTCTGTGATTTATTATGTGGGATAAACATCACACTATATCGCCATTCAAACATCTCAAAAGTAAAGTCAAATATGGCTGAGACAGGGGTCGAAAAACTTAAGCTCATGGTGGTAGATGATGAGCCAGATAACCTAGATTTACTCTACCGCACTTTTAGACGAGATTTTCAAGTGTATAAAGCCAATCATGCTTTTGGCGCTCTGGAAATCTTGGATCAATTTGGCGAAATGGCGGTGATTATTTCTGACCAAAGAATGCCAGAAATGAATGGAACGGAATTTTTTAGTCGGACAGTAGAGCGCTTTCCTGACACGATCCGGATTTTGTTGACTGGTTTTACTGATGTCGAAGATTTAGTGGATGCCATTAACTCTGGTCAGGTATTCAAGTATATTACCAAACCGTGGAATCCAGATAAACTCAGGGCGTTAGTTGAGCAAGCGACTGATACATATCGTGTAGTCAAGAAGCGCACGCAAGAGTTGCGTCGGGCCCTACGGCGAGAATCTTTGTTTAATGCCGTAACAACCGCAATTCGTGAGTCTTTAGACTACGACAGTATGCTGCAAAAAATTGTCGCAACCATTGGACAAACATTTGACGCTAGCAGTTGCTTGCTCAGACCAGTAGAGGGCGATCGCCTGATCCAAGATGAGTTTTCATACTACGATCCTAAATCCAATGCATTAGATTGCTTCTTCGACCCCAGTATTTTAATTGAAAAAGTTCTGGAAACCCGTCATTATCAACTTACTCAAGAAATATACGAGGGCAACCCCTGTCACCATTTGGTTGTGCCACTTAGCTACCAGCAGCATTTGTTGGCTGTGCTGGCTCTCCACCAATGGGGACGCGATCGTCCTTGGCAAGACGAAGACATCCAACTAATTGCAGGTGTTGCCGAACAAGCAGCCTTAGCTCTCTCGCAAGCAAAACTTTACCAGCGTCTCCAAGAAAAGCAACAGCAGATTCATAATGAGTTGGAGGTGGCTCGGCAAATTCAATACAACTTACTACGCCAAAGTTTACCTGATATTAAGGGTGTAAAAGTGCAAGCCTGCTGCTACCCGGCGCGGGAAGTAGGAGGCGATTTCTTTGAAGTGTTTGTTCATCCCAAAGGGGACTTGTGGTTAGCAGTAGGTGATGTCTCTGGTAAGGGTGTCCCAGCTGCTTTATTTATGGCTAGTATTATTTCAGTTTTGCGCCGAGAATTATCTCAAGAAACACCAGCCGAGCCGAATGTGGTTATGCAAAACCTCAATCATGCTCTGAGTGAAGATTTAATTAGCAACAATTATTTCATTACTCTTGTGTTAGCCTGTTATACCCCTAATACTAAGGAACTAGTCTACACGAATGCCGGTCATATTTATCCACTGTTATGGTCACGCCAAGACGCTTTAGGCGACAATCCTAATTACCTGAAAGTCCGCAGCGTTCCTTTGGGAATCTTACCCAAGTGGCAGGCACAGTCTGGTCGTTTGGTTCTCGCTACTGGAGACACATTATTACTGGCCAGTGATGGTATTACAGAAGCAACGATCTCAAATGATTCTGATTTAACAGTAAAAAACGGGTCTAGTGCTGAGGCAGTTAACCGTTCTATGCTGAACCAAGATGGTCTTTGGCAACTGTTACAACAAGAAGAACAACCACTTTCTCTCAACCATTTACTAGCTCGCATCCAGGCAGATAACCACATTCAAGAAGACGATCAAACTATACTTTCACTGGAGATTTTATAAGTGATGAAAAGTGAGCTTCATGTACCAAGTGACTTGAATTTTCTGAATATTGTCGAAAACTGGTTGCTGGGATGTTTGAAAATTCAGCTAGGAGAATCTGTGGATTGGTCACGGCAATCAAGTCGTTTAAGACTGGCTTTGGTGGAAGCTTACTCAAATGCAGTCCGTCATGCCCACAAGGACAAACCAAATTTACCAATTTTACTGCGTTTGGAAGTGAAAGACCGGGATCTGGCCTTAGAAGTTTGGGACTACGGCGAAGGCTTTGATATGTCTAACTACTACGCCCCCAACCCTTTGGAAAAACAAGAAGGTGGTTATGGTTGGCTGATTATGAATCGTCTGATGGATAAAGTAGACTATGAGTTGCAGATTGATGGTGCAAACTGTCTCAAGTTACAAGCTACTTTACCCGAATTAGTCAAATAGACAAAAGTTATTTATAGGAATTTTTGATGCCTAGATTTTGTTTTGGGTAATATCAAACATTTCCTCAAAAATTATACTTATTTACTACTTTTCACGGCGTAAAGAAAGTAACTCTTGGGGAGAAGCTAAAAGTTTGATTCTAGTATAGAAAATTTGCCGTTGTTGGTTGAGGATAAATAGCCACAAGACATTCACACTACACCAGGAAGTTTGGGCTTTGCCTGCTACCTGAATTTGGATCTCACCGGTTTCTAAAGTCTCGGCGATTGCCGTGTTGGGGTAAGCTTTAACGTTTTGGCCTTCTTGTTTTAAGTAGGCTGCGATCGCATCTGTCCCCACAATATCAGATTCAAAGGGTGGACGCATCACACCATTTACCGCAAATAAGGCAGCAGTTGCCTCAAATTCTCCGGTATTTAAGGTTTCAAAATAACGCAGTACGCTTGTTTCTGTAATTCCCTCAATCTGGAATTCTTCTTTCAACTGTGCTGGGGATATAAATTCAGCAGAAGTCATAAAATTCTCTGTATTATGCTAACTGAATATTCATTTCAATACAAAAATCGCTCAAAAGAAAGCTGCTTTTGAGATAGATTGCTACATATTGCTAAATCTTCCTCACGATGGAAGTTGAGATGTTGCAATGGAATGTCTCTACATTGGTGTTGCAAAAATTGAAGAAGGCAGAGGGCAGAAGGCAGGAGGCAGGAGGAAGAAAATATATTTTTTGCCCTCTGCCAAAAGGGTTTAAAGCCCCGATCTTGAAAAGTTTCCTACGGCGGGTTTCCCGCCGTAGGCGACTGGTAAACCCGAAGGGCGTAAAGAATACAGCGTTCATCATAAATTCCCTAAATTTATTTATGGGGATTACCTCCTGCCTCCTGCCTTTCTTGGGTAACAAATATTCATCAAAGATATTGACTAGGTAATGTATAATTTATTTGCCTTTATTTAGGCAAAATCCAAATAAAAAAATGAGTCAGTATTCCGTAACAAGCAGTAGTGTGGTGAAAGAAAAAGCCAGCGAGTTGGGCTTTCACAAAGTTGGAATTGCTGCTGTAGATAGCATAGATGCCACAGAAGCGCAGAGGTTACAAGCATGGATTGAACTGGGTTATCACGCCGATATGGAATGGATGGCTAACCCAAAACGTCAAGATATCCGCTTAGTGATGCCAGAAGCGCGATCGCTAGTGTGTGTGGCGCTAAATTACTACACACCACATCAACGTCCTGTTCGCGTAGCGTCTCCGTCAGGAGAAGGCGAGGAATATGCCAAAATTTCCCGTTATGGTTGGGGAAGGGATTATCACAAGGTAATGCATAAAAAACTCAAGCAGCTATCTACATGGCTGGAATCGCTCGATGAAAGTGTAAGAGTTCGTTATTATGCAGACACTGGCCCAGTACAAGATAAAGTATTGGCTCAACTTGCCGGAATTGGTTGGATTGCCAAGAATGGTAATGTGATTACACGAGAATATGGCTCTTGGGTATTTTTGGGAGAAGTGTTGACCAATTTGGAGCTAGAGAGCGATCGCCCGCATACAGAACACTGCGGTAGCTGTACTCGTTGTCTTCAGGCTTGTCCTACAGGTGCAATTACTCAGCCTTTTGTTGTGGATGCTAATCGCTGCATCGCTTATCATACAATTGAAAATCGGGACGAAAAACTGCCAGAGGCGATCGCACCTCATTTACAAGGCTGGGTTGCTGGTTGCGATATTTGCCAAGATGTTTGTCCTTGGAATCAACGTTTTGCCCAAGCAACTGATATTCCAGAGTTTCAGCCTTATCCTGGGAATATTGCTCCCAAACTGCTAGAATTAGCCCAAATCTCAGACCAGGAGTGGGATAAACGATTTCCAGCATCTGCCTTGCGGCGGATTAAGCCAGAAATGTTACGACGCAACGCCCTAGCTAATCTTGACGCATCCAGGCAAATAATGACCCCGAAAGTAATTATTTTTGATTTTGATGGCACAATTGCTGATACAGTAGATGCCCTTGTAAGTATTGCCAATCGTCTAGCTGTAGACTTTGGTTATAGACACATCAGCCCAGAGCAATTAGCCCTCCTTAAAAACTTAACATCTAGGGAAATTATTAAGTACTCAGGAGTTTCTCTATTTAAAATACCTTTTTTAGTTAAAAAAGTTAAAGGAGAATTAAAAGACAAAATTCCTGAATTAAAACCAATTCCGGGAATTAAAGAAGCATTAATAGAGCTGCAAAATCAAGGATATAAACTGGGTATTATCACTTCTAATTCTAAAGATAACGTTACCCAATTTCTCACAATCAATGATTTAAATCACCTGTTTGATTTCATCTACTCAGGAATTACAATTTTTGGCAAAACAACCATAATCAATAATGTATTGAGGCAAAAGCAACTCAAACCCCAAGAAGTTATTTATGTTGGTGATGAAACCAGAGATATAGAAGCATCAAAGAAAGCAAATATCCAAGTAATTGCAGTAGCTTGGGGGTTTAACTCATCAGAAGTACTAGCTAAACAAAATCCAGATTATTTGATTCACCAACCTAGCGAACTGCTAGAAGTGATGAATGGTTATTAATTATATACACATCTCCATAAATTAAATATGCGTTATCCATAACTATTGTAGAGACATAGCTATGCTACGTCTCTACATTTTTTTCACCAGATGTCTAAATGTTGGATTAGGAAAATTTACTTTTTCGGTTGACCCTTTTCCAAAGCTTTTTGTACTAGTTCATCACTGACATTAGTTACACCTTCAGTTCTAGAATTCCCAACTTCTTTGGCTAATTCTGCATAATCGTCAGGATTACCAGTTGACTGCGCTTCAATTTTTGTCTCTTCTGGCTTAGAGGTTTGATATTTAGGTGCTGTAGCTGTTTCGGCTGCTGCTGAACCTTTAGCAGTGCGATCAACTTCACTCACGCTAAATTGTTGTGCTGCTGCATAATCAGCATCAAAATCGACCTTTGGCGCTTGTTCTTCACCACTAGCTATGCTTTCGGCAGCTAATTGAGCATCATGGGTGGGAGCTTCATTTAAATTGGGCTTTACTTCATCAGGCATAATTAAAAACCTTAAGGTAAATTTTTATTACTAGGGCGATTGTAACAAGTCAATATGCCGCTTCGTTGCTTCCTTGGGAGAGACTTTTACCTCTATTAAAAGATAGATAAAAGCTGCAATTTGCAATAAAGTTAACTCCTTCTATCGGTACTAGAATCTGATGAGAAAACTCTGGTAACACTTAGTTTGGTCTATTAAATTTACTTGGGGACAAAATTATGACTGCAAGTTACGACAAAACTATTTCTCAAGCCCAGAGCAATGAAACTCAAAAATTAGTGGATGCGTTTAATGCCTTAGATACCGATGCCAAATTAGCCTGGTTCTATTTTGTTTATAAAAAAATGGGTGATTCGATTACGCCAGCTGTACCTGCTGCGGCTGAACCAGAATTAGCACCACTTCTGTTAGGAGACTATTTTGAATTATCAGATGAGCAGCAACTAGATATTATGCGGGATATTGTTAACCGCAAAGATACAGAATACTCTCGTGCTTATGGATCGATAAAAGAAAACAATCAGTTGTTAGTTTGGTATGCTTGGGCAGTAGCTATGGGAAATCAGGTGGTTGGTTTACCAGCTAGCTACCAACCAAGTAAGGCAATTAATGATCTGGTTTCCCAAATTGAAGGACTAGATTTTGAGGAGCAAATTTCGGTGTTTCGGACAATAGCTGGTGAAATGGGTTACACCGATGTCAAGCCGATCGCAACACAAGCAGAAACTGGTAAAACATCGAGTTTGTAATCATATCAAAACCGCATTTATCAGCCTTGGCGACTAGATACAAACTTTCGTCCACCTACCGAACGCCAAGGGCGAACTCGGACTTTATTAAGCTATGACACAGTAAGGTTACTCAAGTCGCTTGGGGTGAGGTTAGAGTGTACCACTTGACCATCGCGGAACCAAACGATGCGCTGGGTTTGACGGGCAACTTCTGGCTCATGTGTCACCATGACAACGGTGATTCCACTGGCATTGAGTTCGCTAAAGATATCTAAGACTTCTTGGGTTGTGCGCGAATCAAGTGCGCCTGTGGGTTCATCGGCTAGGAGTACTACAGGACGATTGACAATGGCTCGTGCGATCGCTACTCTTTGTTGTTGCCCCCCAGATAGTTGAGTTGGTTTGTTGTTGAGGCGATTTGCTAAACCGACTCGCGTCAATGCAATTGTGGCGCGATCGCTTCTTTCTTTTGGATTCACACCAGCATATAGCATTGGCAGTATCACATTTTCTAATGCTGTTAGTTGAGGCAATAGGTGGAATTGTTGAAACACAAACCCCAGTTTTTTATTACGGATGTGCGCCAATGAGCGATCGTCCATTTGAGCTACATCAAGATTATCTAAGTAATAATGTCCCGTTGTCGGACGGTCTAAACAACCGATAATATTCATGGCTGTGGATTTACCAGAACCGGAAGGGCCCATGATTGCACAATATTCGCCTTGTTCCACAATTAAGTTGACATCATTCAGCGCTCGTACCTCTGTTTCGCCACTACCATAAATCTTGAAAATGTTTTCTAGTCGAATGATTGCTGGTTTCGGTAGAGGATTAGGAACCAGGGAATCGTTAATTGAAATAGTGTTTGTCATAAAGATTATAGGTAATCTCGGGCTGGTAAGTTACTTTTTTTCCAGTTGTAACTATAGTAACCATCCTCACAAGGTAAATTGTCGGGAAGGAATTAGCGATCGCTAATTCCTTTGATCAGTTAAGTTGGCACAATAAGATTAAACTATCTTGTAAAAATCGTTATTTTCACGATTTTCGTCGAGCCTTCGCGTGAGACAAAAAAATATTTATGCAAGAGACAAATGACAAATGACCAATAACATCTAATTTCTTCCAAATCCCTTAGAAACTGAGCGCTTTTTTAAACTATCAGAATTTTTACCAGCAAACATCCATTGCAAATGCTGTGGTAACAGTTTGGCTAAATCATAACGCTTCAAAATTGTCTCTCGCGCATTCGCACGAATTTTTTTCATCTCTTGAGGATGATTCAGCGCCTCTTCAACCCGATTAGCAATATCCTGGGGAGAAAAGAAATCTACCAACAATCCATTTACCCCATCCTGGATGACCTCCAATACTGGCGGAGTCTTAGAAGCTATTAGTAAACATCCTGCTGCCATTACTTCTAACATTGACCAGGATAAAACAAAAGGACGGGTTAAATAAATATGAGCAGAAGAAGCTTGCAAAACTTGAAGGTACTCATTGTAAGGTAGTCTATCTGTAAAGTGCAGCCTCGATAAATCTAAAGATGATTTTAATTTTTCTAGCATTAATTGTTTATAAGTCTGACCATCGGGGAGATTCTTCCCATAAGCCACCCTATCTTCTCCCACAACTACTACATGACAGTTAGGTCTTCGCTGTTGAATTAGTGCCACCGTTTCCATAAACTCTGGAAATCCTCTATAAGGTTCCATTCCCCGTCCCACATAAGTTACCAACTCTTCGACATAAGAAAGGTCAAGATTTATTCTTGGTAAAACTAACTTTGCGTCTGACTTGGGAACAAAATAATTGGTATCAATACCATCATGAAGTACAGTGATTTTGCTATGATATTCTTTGGGGAACTGGTAACGCTGCCAATTAGTGGGAGAAAGCCCGCGATCGCAGCTATATAAATCAGTCAAAATCGGTGCATTTTTCACGCGGATACGGCATTCATCATCAGCATTCAGTGGTTCATTGGGATCAAAATCTGCATCCGAACCGTGAGCGTGATAAAACCACTCGAAATAACACAATAATTCTGCTTTGGGAAAAACATCTTTCATAAATAAAGTCGGTCCCCAACCAGAATGGCCATAGACTATATCTGGAACAAAACCCTCAGCTTTTAATTTTTCGGACACGCGATAGACAGCCTGCGCGGTGAGAACAGCATTTTCTAGATTGCGAACGTAATGGTGGGTTTGGGGAGCAGCTTCCCGAGAAGGAGTGTAAATAGCTTTAAAAACGCCAGGTATTTCGCCTTCACGACGATTTGTTCCAAAGACGACTTGGCAATTAGGATCTTTACCTAAAACTGTCGCTAGATTGCGAAATTGTGAGGGGAAATTGGGATGTAAAAATAATATTTTCATTGGAATAATCTTGATTAATTTATTGCCAGATAAAATAAATTAAGACAAGCTATTTCAGATTATAAGATTATTTCTTACAATTTTTAGCAAGTAAATTTAGGTGAATCGATGCCGCGAAATGCGAAAATAATTGCAAATTCGTGTTATGACAATGAAATTTATTGGCATTGATTTAGGCTGGCGATCGCAACCAAGTGGATTGTGCTGTTTAGAATGGATAGATGGACAACTGCAACTACTCGATCTAGACCGCAAAGAGGCTATTGCAGACATCCTTACCTGGATCGATCAAAGCGTTCAACCAGACGAACCAGCAATCATCGCCGTAGATGCGCCTACCCTCATACCCAACGCTAGCGGGAGTCGTCTCCCCGACAAACTCAGCCACAAGTACTTTGGCAAATATCATGCAGGCTGCTACCCAGCTAATCAAAACCTACCCTTCGCCGATCGCACCATCAACTTTGGCTTAGAATTAGAATCACGCGGTTTTGCCCACGCGCCCACCATCGAACCGCAAAAACTCAGCAGATATCAAATAGAAGTCTTTCCCCACCCAGCGATCGTTAACCTATTCAACTTAGAACGCATCCTCAAATACAAAAAAGGAAGACTCAGCGATCGCCGCCTAGAACTAATCAAACTCCAAAATTATCTTCTCGATATCCTCCCCTCTCTTTCTCCTCCTCTGCGCCTCTGCGGTTCGTTTCCTTCCGAAATCCCCACCACAGGCGCAACCCTCAAAGCAGTTGAAGATAAACTAGATAGCTTAATTTGCGCTTATGTAGCTGCTTATTGGTGGTATTGGGGAGAACAACGTAACTTAGTATTAGGCGATCGCACTACTGGCTACATTATCATTCCCCAAAGGCTTTTAGCTTCAAATGAGCGTTGCAGCAGCCTATTTAAAAGTGAGTGAATTTTGTCAATACGTCTTTGAGTATAAATAAATTTAATAATATCGTGCTTATTTTAAATAATAGACATCTCTGAAAAAGAATGTAGAGACGCGTTAGCGAAGCGGGACGAAGTACAATTTCGCGTCTCTACAAGGGTTGTGGATAATGCATATTTGATTTCTGGAAATGTCTAATAACTATCTGCTATTCTGCTATTGTTTAACCAAAATTCCACACACAAGAGGAACTGTAATATTTCAATCCTTTTGTGTGTGGAATAATATTGCCTCTCGCAGATGTTTAGAATTTCCTAAAATTTAGGACTCAACATCAGTAAGTAGGTTTATGCCGTCGTAGACATCACTCTATATCCTCATCAGGCTATTAAGCAACGCTTTAATTCAAGACTTAACTACACAGCCTCAAATTTCCATTTGTGGTGATCGACGTTTTGTTTTGTCCATTGATCGACATTTGCTCCATCTTCATGCTTGCCACCATTCACCTGTAGAGCTTTGCCACTATGCTTGGCAATTATGTAGAAATAACCATTACCGGCATCTTCTAGCAGCCATTTGTGGTGATCGACGTTTTGTTTTGTCCATTGATCGACATTTGCTCCATCTTGTTGATTGCCACCATTTACCTGTAGAGCTTTGCCACTATGTTTGGCGATAAGATAGAAAGAGCCATCACCCGCAGCCTCTAACCGCCATTTGTGATTATCTTGTACTGCCTTAACCCATTGCAGGACATTGGCTCCATCGGCGGTACTAATACCAGACACAGCTAATGTTTTGCCGCTATGTTTGGCAATTAAATAGTAGTCTTTTTCTGCGGGAGGTAATGAGGATGTAGCACTTGCAGTTGAAGAAGTTGTAGAAGTTGTAGAACCAGAACCGGGATAGAATCCATAAGCAATCCAGCCAACAACTTCAGATGCATGACTGCCATCGCTTAAACTTGTATCACCAATGAGTTCATCTATACGGATTTCAAAACCTAAACGAGTCACATTTCGGATTCTTAAATTAGGTGTAGTAGTACCGTTGTAGGTTTGGGTCTTGGGGATAATTACCACTTTCTTATCTTCAGAAAACGGCACATCAAATATTACTTGATGCCAAGTATTGCTGGCGCGATCTGCATCCAAAGAGGTAATTATTCCAACACGTTGATCTAAAAACAGAGAGCTTTGTAAATCCATTGTTTTGCTTCCTAAATAATGATGTTGTTTGTGAAAAATGTTTAGAAACACGCCCTATCAATCCACAGTCTTTATCAGCACAATAGCTGACACAAGATATTAATCTGTGACAAAATACTATTGCAGAGATGTATAGATACTAAGTGAAAGTATCTTATTTGATAAAGCTGGGATGGATTGGTTTTAAAAGTGTTAATAATAAATTCTCACTTTTGTCAGAAAAATGCAAGGACACTTAAGACATTTAAGAAACAAATATTTAAGACATTTAAGACATTTAAGACATTTAAACTAAAAAAAGGCGTTGCTAAACTGAAATCAGCAACGCCTAATATTTTGTATTCAAAAACTATTCAGTAGTTTTATTCTGCCCAAGCAATCAACCTTGGTTCATAAGGATTAGCCAGATTTGGATTTTTCGGCAATACACGCAAAGACAAGCCCTGTAAACCAGAAGCGGTATAAGTAATATTACCCGTGTAAATGCTCAATTGCTGTGAATCTTCACCTTGGTAATCCATCACCACTGTTACAGCGTTGACAATCTCACCATTGGCATCGATCGCACCTTGATATAACTCCACCTGCACATCGTCATTGGTCAAGGTTGCTAAGTCAACTTTGGCTTTGACGGCAACAGTTTGGTTAACTTCAATGTCTGAAGCTGCCGATACATCAACATCTTTGATTTTGATGTTGAACCACTGTTCGCCCAGTTTTTCTTTCCAAGCAGCTAGTTCTTTGGCTGGGGCATAGTTATCCACAGTCAGGGTATGATAGCGATCGCTGGCCGGAAAATAAGCCCTTTGTGCATATTCTCCTACCATCCGCGCTGTATTAAAGAAGGGACAATTCAACCGAATTGCATCCTTCATTTTGGCAACCCACGGACGGGGCAAACCATCAGTATCCCGGTGTTCATAAAATAGTGGTACAACTTCCTTCTCTAACAACTCGTAGAGAGCATTTGCTTCCACTTCATCTTGGTAGTTAGGATCGTCGTAATTCTCTCCATGTCCAATCGCCCAACCTGTGCGGACGTAATCAGCTTCATCCCACCAGCCATCTAGTACACTTAAATTCGGTAATCCATTCATTGCCGCTTTCATACCACTGGTACCAGAGGCTTCCCGTGGACGACGCGGTGTATTTAACCAGATATCGCAACCCGCAACCATCAATCGGGAGATGTGAATGTCGTAATTGGGAACAAACACTACCTGTTTTTCTAAATGCTGTTCGCGGATAAAGTGATTGATCTCGCGGATCAGTTCTTTACCGGGAATATCCTTAGGATGTGCCTTACCAGCAATTACGAATTGCACTTTCCGGTCTTTGTTAGCCAGCAGAAGCCGCTTAATCCGATCCAAATCACGCATCCAGAGGGTGGCGCGTTTGTAGGTGGCAAAGCGACGGGCAAAGCCGATGGTGAAAGCGTAAGGATCTAAAACTTCTTGGGCTTGGATAATTTCGGAAGCGGAAGCGCCGCGATCTGTTAAATGCTTAACCAAATGCTCCCGTACATACAAAATCATATCCAAGCGGCAGCGTTCGTGATTGCGCCACAATTCTTCATCGGGTATAGCATCCATCCGATCCCACAATGGGCTATCTGGTGGTGCTGATGACCAATTTGGCCCGAGGTAGCGATCGTACAATTCTTGAGTCGATTTCGCCACACAACTCCGAGCATGGACACCATTAGTAATTGCTGCGATCGGCACTTCTTCTACTGGTACTTTCTGCCACAAGCCCTGGAACATTTGCCGCGACACTACCCCGTGGAGTTGTGCAACACCGTTAGAAAATGTTGCCATTTTCAAAGCCAGCACCGCCATACTGAAAGGCCCAGATAAATCACCTGTATTCTCGCGCCCCAGTCCTAAAAATTGCTCTTTGGGCAACCCAAATATCTCTGCATAGTACCCCAAATAGTGCAGCATTTTGTCGGGAGCGAATAAGTCAATCCCTGCTGGTACTGGCGTGTGGGTAGTAAAGATATTACTGGAAGCCACCACCTGTTTAGCTTGGGCATAACTCAGCCCTTCTTCCTGAATCAGCAAGCGGATGCGTTCTAGGGCAGAGAAGGCGGCGTGGCCTTCATTCATGTGGTAAGCGGTGACTTTCAGCCCCAAAGCTTTGAGCATTTGCACACCACCGATCCCCAGCATGATTTCCTGGTGGATACGCATATCAATGTCGCCACCATACAGCTGATCTGTAATGTCGTGGTCGTAAGTGTTGTTGGGTTCAATATTGGTGTCAAGCAGATACAAGGGAACAGTTCCCACCTGTACGCGCCAAACTCTAGCGTATACCTTGCGTCCTGGATAATCTACCGCAATCCGTAGCTCTGAACCATCGGCATTACGCTCTAGATGCAAGGGCATATTATAAAAATCATTGAGCAAGTAGCGTTCTTGCTGCCAGCCATCAGCATTCAGATACTGAGCAAAGTAGCCTTGCTGATACAGCAAACCTACACCGACAAGCGGTAGCCCCAAGTCACTAGCAGATTTGAGGTGATCTCCCGCCAGAACTCCCAAGCCCCCAGAATAGACGGGTAAACAATCGACAAGTCCAAATTCCGCCGAAAAATAGGCGTAGCATTCTTTTGGTTTTTGCTCCCGTTGTTTTTGATACCAGGTGCGCTCTTGTAAATAATCGTCTAACTGACGGTCAGCTCGATCCATTTGCGCTAGAAAGCCTTCATCTTCGACAACTTCCAAAAGCCGCGATTGCGAGATAGTACCGAGCATCAACACTGGATTGTGATGGCTAGACTCCCATAGGTCAGAGTCTAAGCGACGAAATAAATCTTTGCTCTCAACATTCCAATCCCAGTGCAAGTTATATGCTAACCGCCGCAGTGGTTCGAGTCGCGGTGGTAGTGAAGGGGATACGTTAAATGTGCGAATTGGCTGCATAGGTTGGCAAAACTCCAAGTTTAGTTATGGTTATTGTTTACTGTCTTTACCAATGTTGCCAATTCTTTATACTGTAGTTTGTGAAGAAGCGATGACTTTGTTAAGCATTGAGAATTCTTTTTAACATCGTTGCTAAAGTTTACACCAAGGTGTTTCTAATTCTATGCATTACTCTCAGCCATATACTTGGTATATTAAGATTTAATCATTGAGTGGTATGTATCACTGAAAAAAATCTAGTTTTGAATAAATAATTTATATTTTTTTTAGTATTGCTTCCGGGGATCAGTTCTACTGTCTTGGCTAAGGGTGAAATTTCCTCGTAGCTGTTTCCACAAAGGTTAAATTTTTAATTATTTTTTAATAAAATTGTGCTAAAAAATAAGCAGCTATGATTCTTAGGTTAGGGATTAGTTTGAAAAGATGTGATCCAAAGTAACCCATGTAGACATCACTTAAAAGAGGAATGCGTAAAAATAATACCAAGGAGTTAACTAGGAAAAGCGTCGCAAACTACTTGGTATAAATTTTGGATACTAAATCAGGAAAATAAATTCTTAGCGTGTTATCTTATGAACCTAGTGAAGGCTGATCTTTGGTATTTTTTGTCATTGACAAAGCTACAGCAGCTGCATAAGCAATCTCCGCTGCCATTTGATAAGCAAGTTTGATACTTGATGAAGCGTCCTTGGCTTTAGGAGAAAGAGAAGCTTTTTTTCGGCGCGACTCTTGTTTGATATCACCCGCTACAATAGCTCGCTGTAAAATGATCCAGGCATCTAGGTCTTCTGAGTCATAATTACTTTGAAGTTGCGATCGCAGTTGTTCTTCGGCTACAACACTCAGATAGCCGCTATTTAGAGCTTCTTGGACAATTTCTTTAATTAAAGCCATAATTTGAACCAAGTGTGTGAGTTAAAACCGATACCTCAATGTGGTCAATTTGATGTTGTTTTGTGGACTTCTCCTGGAAACTAAGCTAAATTTTAGCTTTCTTTACAATAAAATTTATAATGAGTAACACCAAGCACGCATCACCCGCTTGGCTCACCCGAATGGGTGATTTACAAATTTTTAGATATAAGTAATAAGGAAGAGGAAAATTTTCAGCTTTTTAACGAAGAGGGTGTCATCAGTATAGTAGATATCATTCTGAGTTGAACGCCCAATTATTAAATTAATTGGACAAGCAAAGGTAGAAATGTAGACTAAAAGACAATTAACATCTGTGATCATTTTTAAAATGACCGTCCTCCAGGAATTTTATCTAAGTGTATAAAATTATTTAAGAGTAGCGATAGCTCCATAAAAAAAGTTAGCTAATTTACAATATTCTCATCACCAATCAACTTATTTATTAAGAGTGTTCCACTAAAAATAAAATGTGTTATTGTTAAAAACAACTGTTATTAAAAACGATTCATGTAATTACAAGCATGAATTTGCTAGTCTGTAAATCATCTGTGTGCAACATGATTGGAGCAGCATACTCTAGAAATTCGTTGCAAGAAAGCCGTCATAGCAGTCGGGGAAGCGCTTACTTGTTTGCACCGATGGTCAACTTCAATGTGATGGCTGATGTAGGGGATAATCCACCCTAATTGGGTTTTTTGGGGCAATAATACCCAATTAGACCCAACAATAATTACATTGTTATGCTAGGCAGAAATTTTATCTAAATTTTTGAATATAGTCTAGTTAAATGTATTTTTTGTTGCAACATAGCTTGTGGAACTGAGTTGTTTTAAAAGACTAAAACCGCCTGATAGGAAGTAGCCTCAAGGCAAACAACTCAATCCCTAGTTGCGTAACAAGCTTTGCAAATTTGCCAGATAACCAAAACAGTATCCTATCTAAACCAACCAATTTACCCATCAGATAATTTCATAGTCTGGGGTTTGACCCTGTAATGCACTAAGATTTTTTGTTAATTGCTCTGGTGAAAAAGAAGCAAAGTTTTTACATGCCTTAACTGCTACAAAAGCTTCTATAGATCCAAGGTAGTTGTGTATATCAAGTGGGTAATTCTAACACACCTAATTTCAAGAATTGCTCACATAGTTAAAGCCAGACTGGAGGTTTTCCAAATTATGGAAAACCATCTAAAAATATGGGTAAATTCAGGTAATACTGCCAACTAAGTTTAACGTATTAAGAAATACGATATCTCTTAGTATTGGCAGAAGATTAGGATACAGGCAAAAAACTTTCAATACTGTCAACAACAATTAATTGAAGAGATATGTAGCCATGCCTAACGAGCAAGACTTTTCCAAATTGCAGCGTGTGCAAGAACTTGTAGTAACTACTGTGTTAGGGGATCTTCCTACACTTATTCTGGGGCCAAAGTTGCGTAGTTTAGGATATCGGAGTATTTTTGCCCAAATAGGCAGCCCAGTTTATATTCAAAATGGTGTTGAATTCAACGGTGCTTCTTGTATTGAGATAGGCAGTGGAGTCTATATTTTCAAGGGTGTACGCATGGATGCTAGAGGACACAAAAATAATAAAATTCATCTAGGCAATAGAGTAGCTATTGAGCGTAACGTTGATATAGGGTGTTTGGAAGATACGTGTATACATATTGATGAAGACACCTTCATTGCTCCAAACGTATGTATTGAGGGGCCAGGAGACATTAAAATTGGCAAACACTGCATGATTGCTGCCCACTCCGGAATATATGCCAATAATCATAATTTTGCCGATCCGATGGAGCCAATTAAATACCAAGGTGTTACTCGCAAGGGAATTGTGATTGAAGATGACTGTTGGCTAGGTCATGGAGTAACGGTATTAGATGGCGTTACCATTGGCAAAGGTAGTGTTATTGGTGCGGGAGCAGTTGTCAATAAAGATATTCCTCCTTTCTCTGTTGCTGTAGGTATACCTGCACGAGTAGTCAAAAACCGAATTGGCAAAGACCTAGTAAAAGTTCAAACTGAGAAATAGGGAATGGGACAGGGGGCATGGTAGCTATCAATACGGTTCGGATAAGCATTTTTTACTTTCATTCTGGTCTGGGGAATGGGAAAGTGGGATACCCTTTGGGGATAAGGGGCGGGGGTAAAGGATAAAGGATGTATTCAAAACCTTTCCCCTTTTCCCTTTCCCCTTTAACCGAACCGTATTGTGGCAACTATTTCCCATAACCTTTATTTAATATGTTGCCTTTGGGAAGAAACTTTTGCTGTCAGTTAACGTCACGAACTGGAGTAAGCAGTTTCTGAGTTATTTTTAAGGGCATCTAAAAGTCAGACAACTGACATTTTGCACTATTCTCAATAACTGTAGAGTAGGTACTGCTAGTCCCTAGTCTCTAAGTGCCCAGTCCCATGTCCCCACAGTCCTCTAAAAAAGGGACGAGATTTGGGTAATATAAAGTAGCTATCTTTTCTGCATGGCAGATCCTCAAAGAAAAGCTTTCTTTGTTTTACCCGTTGGAGATATTTCTATGCTGACTTTAAAAATCGCTGTTTATATTGTTGTTGCCTTCTTCGTAACTATCTTCATCTTCGGATTTTTGTCGAACGATCCTGCTCGTAACCCCGGCCGTCGGGACTTAGAGTAAAAGGGCGATAAATCATCCGCGACTTTGGAAGGCGGAAAATACTAAACGCCACAGAAACTTACTAAGCGAAATTTAGTAAGTTTCTTCCTCCAGGTAGCTTGCTGTAGGTAGCAGAAGGCGACAGTCGGAAGGCAGAATGTATGTTTATCCTTCCGTCCGTCATTTGGCTGTTTGTTAGCCCGATTTTGCTCAAATATGCTTCATCCAGTTCTGCCACCCAATCCGCCTCCTATCCTCGAATCTTTACAACCTGTAAATCCCACCTCATCTGCTAGTCATACAAAGTTTCTTTCAGTTGTAGAAACTGGAATGCAGGAAAAGACAGACAAATCCAAGCAGTCCAAGGATTTGGCTGAGTTGTCGATTTCGGGTGACACCAAAAGTAATTCGCCATTGCCAACTCCCATCAATTCAAATCAGGATGACTCAGTAGTTGCCGAAACTTCCTCTGTCCCCCATCCACCAGAAACCTTCCCACCAGAAATTTCCCCCATTACCGACTCTGGAAGTGCTGAACTTTTGGGGAAATCGCTGATGCTTGGTTATCCAACGCAGGAGATTAAAACCTCTAATGGCCAAAGTCCGAGCGTCGAACGCCGCCGCTCAGAGCTTCTCCTAAGAGCGGCGTTACGCAAACGGGAGACGCAAACAGAAGCCACTACATTGCCAAAAAAAGTTGGAGCGGAGCCTTCCCGAAGTGCAAAACTTGAATCTTCTCAAAAACTCGGTGAGCGAGGTCTAACGACAAGCCGCTTTGCGTCTACGCTAAATCCCAATTCTATTGCTAGAGAAAAACAAACCTTTTTGGACTCTCTACGATTTAACTATAGGGTCTCTCCAAGTCCCCTTATCGCCCAATCTCCGCCTTCTATTCCAGTTGTCCCAAAGGTTACAACCAGCAATAAGTTAGTTGAATCCAAGGCGGAAATTTTAGCTAAGAAGTTAGCCCAGCAAAAACAGCTAAGTGACATTACTGCGCCACAGTCTTCACAAAAAGACAATATCTCTCTATCTGCTGCCGATCTTGCACCAAGTTCTCAATCAGTACAAAATTTTATAAAATTCCAGTCTCGTAATCCGACAAAGCAACTCCCAACGCCCATCACTGTAGAATTCAGTTCCCAAGTCCAACAACAAACTCAAGCGCCAACATCTACACCACCAGTAAATACCACCAATCAGCCACAAGCACCAGCTAGCAAACCGCCAGCCCAACCGAGAATTGTAGAAGTCACTTCAGATCGGCAAGAGTATGACGAGCAACGGCGAATTATTACAGCTGTTGGAAATGTAGTTGTGCGATTTGATGGGGCGGTGGTGGATGCCGATCGCTTGCAAGTTAATTTAGACAACTTAATTGCTGCGGGGGAAGGCAACGTAACTTTAACCAGGGGCGATCAGATACTGCGTGGACAACGCTTTACCTATAACTTTGTTCAAGATAATGGAGAACTCTTAAATGGTAGAGGAGAAATTTATGTGCCCTCAGCACAAACAGATTTTGCTTTCTCACCCATAGATGCAACTACTGGTGGAGTAACAAAACGTCCGCCTAGCGATCGCATTAGAGCCAATCAGCCCCTTTCTGGTGTAAGCAGCCCTGGACAACTTGATTTTACCGTTGGGGGTCAGGCTGATGCTAGCAACCTTTCACCCCCGAAAACAGGAGGTGTAGTCAATCGGCTCAGATTTGAAGCTGAACACATTGACTTCTATCCGCAAGGCTGGCAAGCAAGGGATGTCCGCATCACCAACGATCCGTTTTCGCCTCCAGAACTAGAGTTACGCGCAGATACAGTAACTCTGACACGAGAAACACCCTTGGTAGACCGCATTAGAACACAGCGACAGCGTTTGGTATTGGATCAAAGAATCTCCTTACCAATTCCGGTGAATCAGCAGACGATTGACCGCCGGGAGCGGGACGTTACACCTGCAATAGTTTCTCCCGGCTATGATGGAGATAAGCGGGGTGGTTTGTATATTGAGCGTGGCTTTCCAGTGATCGATACAGAGAAGACAAGTTGGACTATCACGCCTCAGTTACTAGTACAGAGAGGTGTGCAAGAAGGTATAGGTAACTTAGGCTCACTGTTTGCTGTCAAGACAAAGGTAAATTCTGTTTTGAGTCCACGAGCAGTAATTGAAGGAACTGGGGAGTTAACCAGTTTTGACTTAGACAAGGTGGAAGACAATTTGCGGGTGAATTTGGGATTGCGTCAGATAATAGGCACTTCCCTTCCCCATCTCTTGAATGTGCAATATAATTACCGCGATCGCCTCTACAACGGTACTCTCGGTTTTCAAACTGTCCAGAGCAGTTTTGGGGGCATTATTACCTCTCCTGTGATTCCTTTAGGAAAAAGTGGCATCAACCTCACCTATCAGGGAAGCGCTCAGTATATCGATGCCAATACCGATCGCCAAGACTTACTAGAACCCATACGCGAAAACGATCGCATTTCACTAGGTCGTTTCCAAGCTAGTGCTGATCTCAGTACTGGGGTGTTACTGTGGCAGGGAAAACCATTACCGCCCACTGCCACCGAGGGATTACGATACACGGCTAACCCTGTAGTTCCTTACTTGCAAGCGATCGGTGGGCTTACTGGCACTACGAGTTATTACAGCAATGGTGATAACCAAAGCACCCTAACTGCGAGAATTGGTTTACAAGGACAAGTGGGTCATTTTTCTCGCCCTTTTTTCGACTATACCGCCTTTAATATTAGTTTCTCTCAAGGCTTAAATAACGGATTATCACCCTTTTTGTTCGATCGCTCCGTTGATAACAAAGTTTTGACTGCTGGGATATCACAGCAAATCTACGGCCCTTTTCGCTTAGGCTTTCAAACATCTGTTAACTTGGATACTGGTAGAGAAACCAGTACTGACTACATTTTAGAATATAGCCGTCGCACCTATGGCATCACCTTGCGTTACAATCCAGTCTTGGAATTAGGCGGCTTTAGCATCCGAATTAGTGATTTTAACTGGGGTGGCGGCACTGATCCATTTTCTGAAGTTAAACCAGTAGTAAATGGTGTGCAACAGAGTTATTAATAAGAAGGATTCAGAATTCTGAATTCAGAATTCTGAATAACCATCATCAAGTTGTTAAAATTTATGTTTGTGGAAGAATAAATCCGCATCGGGTTGAAAGTGCAGCCTCACATAGAATCGGTATAAGGAATCGCACAGGTTGATGCACCACCAGGTATTCTCAGGTTGGCATAGTCGCCGCTTAATTGAACACGTGAAGGTGGTTGGTGTAGGACTGCACAGCATCTTTGAACTGCGGCTTGATATTCTCGCCATTGCTGACGGATGGCAATACTGGCAGCATCGTTACCTAAGTCTGAAAATCTTAGCCCAGCCCGAATTAGCCAAGATTCTACATCAGTTGTTTCACCCAGTATTTCGGGAATGGCATTAATCTTTTCCATGAGTAATATCTTTTATGCATATTTAAAATTGGCCATTTAACTTTAAGAGAAACTATTGATAATAACCAATATAATTGGTTATCAAAATCATAAATAAAAATGATTAAAAATATGTCATATCTGAGTATGGATGCTCAGATATGACAGAATAAATTCTATTACGGCTGGTAAACATCATTCCTTTAGCTTGCGAATAGGCTGTCTCCTAGCTCGTAATCACTAGAAGCGATAGCCTAATCCAGCTTGGAAGCTGACAGCATCAGCATCACTGTTTCTGTAGGCATCAATGCCCCATTTAGTATCGCCATAAGCAATGACATTATTGCTAACTTCTGATTCAATACCAAGGGTAACTACAGGTGCATTCTGATTCCCCAATGGGGTTTTTTGACCTTCGTCAGTTACAAAAGAATAACCACCACCGAAGTAAACGTTAGTGTTTCTGGCGATCGGCGCATCGTAAGTCACGATGGGCATAATTGCAGCAGCATCACCACCATACAGTACAGAACCCCGCAGTGAAACAGGTGCATTGGGAAGGGCGTAACGTCCTTGAATATTACCGCCAATTTGTGATTCATCGTTTCCTTGTCCGCCACTGGTTGCACCAACTGCAACACCAGCACCAATATAATTACCGTTTGTACCGGCTGTTTGAGCAGAAGCAATTCCTGCCGAGAGGACAATGGAAGCAACAGCAAGTGCAGAGGCAGCTAATTTTGTAAGTTTCATAGAATTTTTCTCACTAGAGTTAGGTAAAATCAATGTTCTCTAGTACTAGAATCTCTTTTTTTACAAAATGTAACCTCGCACACCTGGTTCACCCAAGTGGCTGAATTATTTCTCACCCACTTGGGTGTAACAACTGAAATAACGCGATTCTTAGAACCCCGCTTCCATTCCTCTCTCCGTTTCGGGGAGAGGCTTTGATTGTTGCTCCCTAGGGGTTAGGTTTGAAAGAAAGTTGCACACGGCGTTATTTCTTCAAAAAGCGTTGACGTAGACGAGATATAAAACTATTCACCTCTGGTATTCTCATCCAGGAAGCGATCGCAGCAAACACTGCAATCCCCACAAAGCCAGATACACACAACTGCAACACTAAAATCAATAAACCCGTTTTACCTAGTAATTGCTGAGAACCAACCAATGTCCCATAGCTTGCTACCCCAGCTACCACGCTCCCAGCAGCCAAACCCAAAATCGGCAAACCCCACTCACGCCAAGGTAAACCATTGAGTTTGCGATCGAGCAACCACAACAGCATTAACATTGAGCTACAATTTACACCCACTGTTGCTAACACCAAACCGGGAGCGCCAAAAGGTTTAACGAAAAACCAATCTAATAAGATATTGAGCAAGATGTTAAAAATACTAATGCGAAATGGTGTCTGTCCATCGCCTAAAGCGTAGAACACCCGCACCAAAACATCACGTCCCAAATAGACAAACATCCCAATTCCATAAGCGACTAGCAAGGATGAAACTAGCTCTGTGGCTTCTGGCTTGAAAGCACCGCGTTCATATACCACCTGCACAATGGGTACAGATAATGCCACCATCAGCGCCCCTAGCGGTAGCATCGTAAAGGCAGTAAGTAGCAGTCCTTGGCGAATGCGTAATTTTAAATCTGGCCAATTTTCGGGGCCGGCAAGTTTGGCAAATATCGGTAACAGGGGCAGTAAAATGATATTAGAAATAATCCCTAACGGAGTTTGAACTAATAAATTCGCATAGTTAAATCCTGCCGCCGCACCAGGAATAGGACTAGCAAAATAAAGGTCAGTGGCAACATTAATTGGCATCATCCCAGAGGAAACTGTTGCCGGAGTCATGATTTTAATCACTTCTTGAACGCCTGGGGATTTAAAATCAAACCGCAGGCGTAATGTGCCTAATCCTAACCGCCACTGGACAATTAACTGCACTAACCACTGGAGAATTGCTCCTGCCAAGGTTCCCCAAGCTAAAACCATTCCCCCGATTAAAGCGTACTCCGGCTTAATAATATCCTTGCCCAGTTGCATCGCTAAGATAGCAAGACCGCCAACAACGGTAATACTGGATAATAAAGGGCTAATGGAGAGTAACCAATATTGATTGGCTGCATTCAGAGTACCGAAGCCGATGCCAATTAAACCAGCAAATAAAGCCATTGGTGCCATAATGCGGAGTTGCTGAATAGCGATCGCTCTGGTTGTCTCTTCCAAACCATGACCGACTATATCAACGATCGCATCCGCAAATAAAACTTGAGCAACTGTCACCAGCAACAGTACTCCAGCCACCAGTGTTGTCACGGTTTCCACTAAAGGAGCCGCTTCTTCTCGCCGCCGCTTGGCTAAAACGCTGACAACTGCACTGTGTAATGGCCCATTTACACCACCGAGTAAGATCAATAGAAAGCCAGGGATAATATAGGCGTAGCTATAGGCGGTAGCAGCAGCACCAACACCAAAAGCCGCAGCGATCGCTTGCTGCCGCACTAAACCGAAGACTTTACTAATTAATGTGGCTGCGGCAACAATGCCAGCAATTCCAGCGAAAGAACGAGAGGGTTTTTGGTCTTGTTGTGTCACGAATAATACCCGACAACTCTTACAGAGTGCATACTTTAAAACATTTAACCTGAAATTCCGCAGTCTGTCAGGTAAATTTTGGCAAATCAGTCATTAGTTTATAGTCATTTTAAGTGCGATGCCTGCGGGGGGCAGAGCGAAATTAATCGAATTAGCTCTTAGTAAGGGCTAGAGCCGCTTACTACAAACCTTGAATTATTCATGTCTTTTGTTGTACACAAGCCAAAATTATTTTTTAAACCATTACGAGGATAGATCAAGAAAGGGGAACTATAACAATAGCCAGCTTCTGGGAAATAGTTGAAAACTGTAAAAATTTGCAGTTTGTCATATTTTTGACTCATGAAGTTTGGTATTAGGAACCCTTGTATAAAAACGATATAATCCAGAGCAATGGAACCCAATTCAAATTTCACAGAAAATCAACTTCTATTGTCAAGCGCTCAACTTCAAGAGCAACTAGATCAACAAAAGGCTCTGGCGAGTGTAATTGTGCGAATTCGGGAGTCTCTTGACTTAGAAACGATTTTTCAAACTACCGCTAAAGAAGTGCGTTTACTGCTAAATGCTGACCGTGTAGCTGTTTTCCAGTTTGACCTAGAAAAAGACTGGGAAGGAGAATTTGTTTCTGAAAATGTTGCACCTGGTTGGACTTCGGCGTTAAAAGTAAAAGTTTACGACCATTGCTTTGGAGAACAATTTGCTTCCAGTTATCAACAAGGTCGAGTCCAAGCAGTAGCGGATATTTACAATGCCGGACTAAGTGATTGCCATGCCGCAATTTTGAGTAAATTTCAGGTCAAGGCCAATCTCGTTGTCCCTTTATCGCGCCAGAAGGAACTGTGGGGATTACTTTGCATTCATCAGTGCAGTGAGGCTCGTAACTGGAAAGAATCGGAAATTGAATTTACTCGTCAAATTGCTGACCATCTGGCGGTTGCGATTCAACAAGCAAAACATCTTCACGAAGTGCAATTACAAGCTGCAAAATTGGCTCAAGCGGCTCAACGCGACCAAGTAATTGCTCAGATTGTTGATAAAATTCGCTCACCCCTTGATATTGAAACTATCTTTAAAACCACAACTCAAGTAATACGCAAGCTACTGCAAGCTGACCGAGTTGCCATATTTAGCTTTAATGCCGATTGGAGTGGTAACTTTGTTGCTGAATCATTTGCTGAAGGTTGGACTCCCTTAATTGGCGTTGAGCCTGCGATCGCTGATACTTATTTACAACAGACACAAGGCGGACGTTATGTTGACAACGAGACATTTACAGTCAATGACATTTACCAAGCTGGATTAACAGACTGTCATGTAACCCTGTTGGAACAATTCCAGGCAAAAGCCTTTGCAACTGCCCCCATTCTCCAAGGAGATCAACTTTGGGGAGTCATTGCTGCTTACCAAAATTCCTCACCCAGGCAGTGGCAATCTTATGAAGTCGAATCACTGACCAAAATCGGCACACAAATTGGTGTAGCTCTACGACACTATAAGTTGTTGGCACACGCTCAGTACCAAGCAGAGCAACAAAAGACATTAACTAGCGTGATTACTCGAATTCGAGAGTCCCTAGATTTAGATACAATCTTCCAAACTACTGTCACCGAGGCACGGAAAATGCTGCAAGCAGACCGAGTGGCAGTCTTTCGGTTTGACCCACAAAAAGATTGGGAAGGAGAATTTATTTCTGAGGATGTTGTACCTGAGTGTAACTCGGTAATAGCAGAAAAAGTTTATGACTATTGTTTCGGTGAAAACTTTGTATCCCTTTATGCACAGGGTCGAGTAAATGCGATCGCTGATATTTATCAAGCAAAGTTTCCAGGTTGCTACATCCAAATTCTAGAAAAATTTCAAGTGCGGGCAAATTTGGTCGCACCTCTATTGAAAAAAGGTGAACTTTGGGGATTGCTGTGTATTCATCAATGCACCGCTTCTCGTTACTGGCAACCCTCTGAAATTGAATTTGCCAGTCAAATAGTCGAGCAATTGGGAGTCGCATTAAAACAGGATTCTTATTTAAAGCAAGTTCAAATGCAGGTTGTCCAGTTAGCAGAAGCCACTGAACGCGAGAAAGCAATGGAAAGACAAGAATTGCTGGCTGCAACCATTGATAAAATCCGCCAGTCACTTGATATTAAAACTATTTTTAGAACCACTACTCAAGCAGTGCGAGAATTGCTCGAAGTCGAGCGAGTTGCAATCTACCGCTTCAACGCAGATTGGAGCGGTAAATTTGTGGCAGATTCCTTTAAAGATGGTTGGAAACCTGTTGCACAAGCCCAACCAATGATTATAAAAACCTTTGAGGGCACAGACGATGATAATGAACTGCCGCGCAACGAAACTTTTGTTCCCATTCGACAAGGCGAAAAATTATGGGGATTATTAGTTGCTTATCAAAATTCGCAACCGCGCTATTGGAAAGAGGAAGAAATAAATTTACTAGCTCAAGTAGCTGTGCAATTTGGAATTGCGATTCAGCAAGCGGAATTACTCGAACAAACTAAACGTCAAACCTTAGAACTGACTCAAGCCCTGCAAGAATTAAAACAAACTCAGACCAGGTTAATTCAGGGTGAAAAAATGGCAGGTTTAGGACAACTACTTGCAGGAGTCGCTCATGAAATCAACAATCCTGTGAGTTTTATTTTTGGCAATCTTATACATTTAAATGAATATATTCAAGAACTACTGAATGCAGTAAAAATTTACCGTCAAAACTCCTCTCTACCGCCAACTGTCCAAGAAAAAATTGACAATAATGATTTGGATTTTATCATCGAAGATTTACCCAAAACTCTTGATTCAATGAAAATAGGAACAGAGCGAATTCATGATATTGTACTATCACTGCGAAACTTCTCTCGTACAGATGAAGCTGAATTGAAGGCAGTAGATATTCATGAGGGATTAGATAGTACTTTGCTGATTTTAGGGCATCGGCTCAAAAACAATAATGAACGCCCAGCTATTGAGATTGTTAAAGAATATGCTACTTTACCTTTACTCGAATGCTATCCCTCACAATTAAATCAAGTGTTTATGAATCTGTTGAGTAACAGTATTGATGCATTAGAGGAAAAGTTTAAAGCTATACAGCAAAGGTATTTGAAGTTATCTCAACGGTGTCCGATGATACCTTTGACTATCTGGATTAGTACGCAAACCGTTAATAACCAGATTGTAATTAGAATAGCTGATAATGGTCTGGGAATTCCAGAAGAAGTGCGATCGCACATGTTTGATCCCTTCTTCACTACTAAAGCACCAGGTAAAGGTACTGGGTTAGGATTGTCTATCAGCTATCAAATAGTAGTTGAAAAACATCATGGTCAAATTAAATGTTATTCTAAACCGGGAGAAGGAACTGAGTTTTTGATTGAAATTCCTAGCAGTAATTAGAGGCGACTGGTTTTTGACAATTCTCAGTCAATCGGTAAAATATCTCTTTTTTATACTCAACGCTGAGATTCTTTACTTACAACCCAAACTATCTCGCGTTGACACACCCGTAACTGGATTTACGCCATCGGCTCTTTCACACATTAGTGACACTTGATAACGGTCAATCAAAGCGTCGGTAAAATCAGCACCTGTAATTTCGGCATCGAAAAAACGGCTGCGGGTCAAAGTTGCTTCTGTAAAAATGGCACTTTTTAGGTTAGCACCATCCATAGTGGCGCGATCGACTAAAGCGCCGCTCAAGTTCGCGCCTTCCAAATTTGCTTTTAACAAAACTCCTTTAGTGAGAATTGCGTTGGTTAAATTCGCTCCTTGGAAATTCGTCCCCCGCATTTCTGCTGCTACAAAAGTCACACCTGCCAAATCAGCATTAGAAAAATCACGATTTTCTAAATTTATATTGTTGTAGTTAATTGTGTTGAGTTGAGCAAAAGCCGGTTTGGGATTAAGTATTATCCAGCAAAATGCTAGTATCAAAATTACAATCCAACCCAAAAAGCGTAGTAAAATCTTTTTCATAACTTTATTATTTGTCCTTTGTCCTTTGTCATTAGTCCTTTGTCATTTAACTAATGACTAATGACTAATGACTAATGACTAATGACCAATGACTATTTCCAATCTTTACCAATCCGAATTGTGAGGTCAGATTCTAAATCACCAATCGCTGACACCTCAATTTGACCCAAGCCTAAGACTTTTTGCAAATCAACACCAACTCGCCGATTGCCTTTTTGGACAATAATCTGAGTTTGACGTTGGGTATCTGGCCAATCAGGTACTTTGTAAATATTAGTAAAGCCTTTCTGTTTCAGATAAGCAATAACTTTTTCAGTTAGCTGAGGTTGATTGGAGGCATTTTGAATAGCAATTTTGAGGTTAGGAACCTGACGCATATCTGGTTTCAGACCAGGTACATTTACCCCAACATAATCATTCAACAGGCTCTGTTGTCCAGTCATATTTAGCCAATAGCTATCAGGGTCTTTGCTAAAGCGGCTAAACGTACCAGGCAATACCGTCATTTGGAAATTATCTCGATCTAGGTTGAGACCAAAGTTCACCAACGCCATCATTTCTTCCATCTTCAGGTTGGTGTCAAAGTATTTTCGCATTAAGCGAGTTAATTGAGGCAACCTCGGTAAGATGGTAGGACTATTTAAGCGTTGCAACAATGCTGCTGTTAGTGCTTGCTGACGCTGCACTCTTGGCAAATCTCCCAAACCTGGTTCGCGGAACCGCACAAACTGTTCTGCTTGTTCGCCGTTGAGGGTTTGCCAGCCACTGACTAAATTAATCGACAGGCGACTGCTGGAGTCCTTATACGTCATTGATTGGGGAACAAAGACCTCTACCCCACCTAACTGATCGACTAACTGCCGTAAGCCGCTAGTAGAAATACGGATGTAGCGATCAATTGGGGCGTTGTTTAAGGTACGGCTAACTACCCGTGCTGCCAAGACTGGGCCGCCTTTAGCATTGGCATCAGATACCTTAGTTAATCCCTTCTCTCCCTTTTCGGGGATGGCAATCATCGTATCTTTAGGAATGGAAAGCACCCTTACAGATTTTTCACCAGGGTTAAGCCGTACTAACAGCATGGAGTCGCTTTTGCCAGCAAAGCTTTCTGGTGAACCATCAACAGTACTGTTAACTGGTTCAATCCCCATAATTAAGATATTCATGGGTCGTGAAAGCTGATACTGGGAAAGTTTGCTCCACAACTCCCCTGGTAGAGGTATTTTTAACTCGTCTTTAATATTGGTTCCTAAATCTTCATCTGTTCGATCGAGATTGCTCCACAAGGGAGTCCACAGTGCTAACGTCGAGACTAGCAGCCCAGATAAGATGATGCCGATGACAACCGTCATGATCCACAACAACCAACGAGGCATGGTTAAGCCCAGTCTCTCGTAAAGCTGATTGGGAATCGCGCCCACAGATTCGACGACGCTACGATTCGGATTGGCTGGCTGGTTTAGTTCGACATCCTCCTCCTCTGAGTCGGCTACTGGTGCAGGCGTTACCTGATTTTCCGTGCGTTGAATTTGCTGCGATCGCATCTCCGTTTCGAATTCTATTACTTGCTGAGATGTAACCGGATTTTCCGACCATTCGACTTGTTTTATCACAATTATCTCCCCACTCAACCACTCCCTAAAAGTATGTTAATCCAAGCTACAGATATTGCCAGTGGAAAGGCTCACTGTAAACTTATAATGTTCTTCGGTAGGCGTGTATGACAACATGAATACTTTATTGTTCCCCGTAATCCTGGCTGGTGGTAAAGGTGAACGTTTTTGGCCCCTGAGCCGCAAAGACCGACCTAAGCAATTTTTAAGTCTTGATGGTAGCTCTAGAAGTTTATTACAAGCAACCGCCGATCGATTGATAAAACTCGGTGGCGGTGAGTCCAGCGCGGTCTTGGGGGTTTCCCCCATGAGCGACTGGCGAACCCGAACGGGGTGGGATTCCTTGTGGGTGATCACTTCTAGTCAGATAGCTGAAGGGGTACGACAACAATTACCTGATCTACCAGTTGAAAACTTACTGATTGAGTCGGAAGGCAGAGACACAGCCGCAGCCGTTGCTTGGGCAAGTTTAGAAATCAAACAGCGCTATGGAGAAGACGCTGTTATTGGCTTTTTCCCTGCTGACCACTGGATTGCTAACGAAGAAGCGTTTGCACACACATTAAGCGCGGCTACGCAACTGGCAGCAAGCACAGCAGCGATCGTTACACTGGGGATCAAGCCTACTTTTCCATCAACCGGTTACGGCTACATTGAACAAGGTGAAAAGATAGGTAGCTTTAATGAGTTGCCAGCTTATCACGTGAACCGCTTTACTGAAAAGCCCAACCGCGAAACGGCAGAGACTTTTTTATCTACGGAGCGCTTTAGCTGGAATAGTGGAATGTTCGTTTTTCGGGCAGGGGTTGTTCTCAAGGAACTACATACCCATGCTCCAGAAATTATCGAACCTTTAGAACAACAGGGTCCTGATATCTATCCCCAGTTGCCTAAGAAGAGTATAGACTATGCCCTAATGGAAAAGACAACTCTAGCATACGTTTTGCCAGTTGATTTTGGTTGGGATGATTTAGGAGATTGGAATGCGATCGAGCGGTTACTCAAAACAGAAGAGAATCCCAATGTAGAACTCGCTACCCACGTAGGTCTAGATACGCAGGGGGCGATTATTTATGCCTCAAATCCAGAGGATGTAGTTGTTACAATTGGTTTAGAGGACGTGGTGATTGTGCGCGATCGCAATGTCACCCTCGTTGTTAAAAAAGAACGTACCCAGGAAATTAAGCAGATCCTTAAAATTCTCCAAAGCGATTCTCGATTTACTGACCTGCTGTAAAAGTTAGAACCCTTGGCAGAGGCTAAAAAGTCTGTTTTCCTATTATAACTTGACTGTCTGTTATTTTATCTGACAGTTATGAACATTATTAGCTTTGAGCCTCTCGCCAAGACAATGGCAATCGAGTCTATTACAGCCTATCAAAAATATATTTCTCCTTCCAAAGGATTTAGTTGTTCCCATCGCTTATTACACGGTGGGGATTCCTGCTCTAATTACGTCAAACGAATGCTGAGTGAACAGAAACTCCACGAAGCCGTACAATCATCCATAAAAAGATTCCAAGACTGTGGCGCAGCTAGCAAAACTTTAAAAGCTAAAGCCAACTTCCGTTGTATTGTCATCCCCTGTTGTTTACCTCTTTAACTCCCTGCGTCTTTGCAGTTATTTACAAAAATGTTCCTCACCCAAACTGTTCCCCGTCAACGAGAAATTCTTGAAGTATTCCTTCGCAATGGCTGGGACTATATGCGAAGGTTACTTACTGGTGGCAAAGCTGATGAACCACAGTTACCTACACCTGCGGTTTTAAAAAATATCTTGGTAGACTTGGGGCCAGTTTACGTCAAACTTGGCCAGCTAATGTCTACACGTCCAGATTTACTGAACGCTGCCTACATTGAGGAACTATCAACCCTACAAGACGAAGTACCACCAGTTCCTTGGTCAGAAATAGAAATAATCCTTCGCAAAGAATTAAAACGTCCACTAGCAGAAACCTTCAAGACAGTTAACCCGATCCCCGTAGCGGCGGGATCAATTGCCCAGACACATCGCGCTACATTAGCAGACGGTCGAGAAGTCGCTCTAAAAGTACAACGTCCGGGAATCGATCTGACTATTGCCCAAGATATTGCTTTAATTCAAGGTATTGCCGATTTAGTGGCGCGGACTGAATTTGGGCAAACCTACGAAATCAAATCTATCGCTGAAGAATTCACCAAAGCCCTAGAAGCCGAGTTAGATTTTACACGGGAAGCGGGTTTTACAGACCAACTGCGGCGCAACTTATCTAAAAGTCGCTGGTTTGATCCCACGCAAATAGTGGTTGCAGAGATTAACTGGGAATTGACCACAGAAAAATTACTGGTGATGGAATGGTTAGATGGAGTACCATTCTTGTCGGCAGATTTAAACAATAATAATGGTAAAGACCCTGCCGTAGAGCGTAAAGAAATAACTACTTTGTTATTTCGGGTATTTTTTCAGCAACTATATATTGATGGCTTTTTTCATGCCGATCCCCATCCCGGAAACTTGTTTTATCTCACAGATGGGCGTGTTGCTCTCTTAGACTGTGGCATGGTGGGAAGACTTGATCCCCGCACACAGCAGATATTAACAGAGATGTTGTTAGCGATCGTTGATTTAGATGCTCAAAGGTGCGCTCAGTTAACTTTGCAGCTATCAGATTCTGCTCAACCAGTTATTTTGTCGCGGTTAGAAAATGATTACGATCGCATGTTGCGAAAGTATCACAATGTCAGCTTAACGCAAATCAACTTCAGTCAGATAATTTATGAAGTTTTACAAGTAGCCCGTAACAATAAAATTAGATTACCTAGCAATATGGGTTTGTATGCCAAAACCCTAGCAAATTTAGAGGGTGTAGCGCGGACATTCAACCCAGAGCTTAATTTTTTCGATGAAGTTAAACCATTAATTACAGACTTGTTTCGTCGGCAATTATTGGGCGATAATCCAGTGCGATCGCTACTACGAACAGCCTTAGATATTAAAAGTCTCTCTCTCCAGTCTCCTCGCCAAATAGAACTGTTATTAGACCGAGTTACCTCAGAAACCTTACAGTGGAATCTATCGCTGCGGGGTTTAGATGGCGTGCGGCGCACGATGGACGATGCGGCTAACCGACTATCTTTTAGTATATTAGTAGGTTCGCTGATTATGGGTGCAGCAATTATTTCCACCAGAGCGCAGACAACTCAGCTATCTTTTTTAAGCACTATCCTGTTTGCCGTTGCTAGTTTATTGGGTTTGTGGTTAATTATCAGTACATTGCGATCGGGACGTTTGCGGTAAAGTCTATGTGTTGTGCATAATACCCACCAAGAAGGGGAAAAGGGGAAGGGGAAAGGGCAATACACTAATGTTCTTTTCCCCAAAAGGTATGAAGCCCCTATTTTTAAATATGGAGAATAAAAAAACAAGATTTTTAAGGCACGTAGTGCGATAACTTAGCAGTGTCTATATTTGAAACCCCTGCTTTTAAGTATGGGGTTCCCTTTCCTCTTTTCCCCTTTCCCTTTCTTCATCACAGTCAATCATGATATGTCACTGCCGAAAATCTCTACTTTCCTATTTGGAACCACAGTAGAAGAATCCAGAAGTCAGAATCAAAAAAACTCTCACTCGCTATCACTTTATTGGTCAAAATTCAATCCTGTTAGCGGATAGCTAGGGTTTAGCCCATTCTGACCGGAGACGCTCCGCCTCCGGCTCCACTCCTGAATTCTGTTTAGTTAAACACCGATGATTTACGTCTGTCTGTATACATCCGTGGTTCTAATATAAAAAATATGTCAATCATCGTTGCTAAAAATCTAAGTAAATCTTATCCAGTCGCAGTTAAAAGCCCAGGTATTAAAGGAACAATCACCCATCTTTTCCGCCGTACCTACCGTTCAATTAAAGCAGTGCAGGATGTTTCCTTTGAAATTGCCCCCGGTGAAGTAGTGGGGTTTTTGGGCCCAAATGGTGCTGGGAAAACCACCACACTAAAAATGCTCACGGGGCTGATTCATCCCTCTAGCGGTACAGTTCAAGTAGCTGGACAAATTCCGTTTCAACGTAAAGAAGCATTTTTGCAAAAAATTACCTTGGTAATGGGGCAAAAGCAGCAGCTAATTTGGGACTTACCAGCGCTGGATTCTTTGAGAATTAATGCTGCTGTATACAACATTTCTGATAAAGAGTTCCAACGGCGGGTAGGTGAATTAACAGAGATGCTTTCCCTAGAAGGCAAACTTACTCAACCAGTACGGAAGCTATCTTTAGGTGAGCGGATGAAGGCAGAATTGCTAGCAGCACTTTTGCACCGTCCCCACGTATTGTTCCTAGATGAACCGACTCTGGGACTAGATGTAAATGCTCAGGTGGCGGTACGCGATTTTTTGCGCGACTACAATCAGCGTTATCAGGCTACAGTGCTGTTGACGAGTCATTACATGGCTGATATTACAGCTTTGTGTCAACGAGTGCTGTTGATTCACCAAGGAAGCCTGATGTATGACGGTAGTTTAGATGGACTACTAGAACGTTTTGCTCCTTACCGAGAAGTCCATATAGAGTTAGCCCAACCTCTACCAATGGAAAAACTTATGACTTATGGGGATGTGCAACTCTTAGAAGGGCGATCGGTGCATTTTATGGTATCTAGAGAGGTGCTTACCCGCACGGTATCTAAGATTTTGACGGATTTGGAGGTAATTGATTTAACTGTCACTGAACCACCTGTAGAAGAAGTAATTGGGCGAGTTTTTCAGGCAGGTGTTGTGTAGCGATCGCTGCCAGAATATAGAGTTGCCAAGGGGAGAATGCACTATAAATGAAAAAGATGATTAGAAAAGCCCTAACTTTGCTGTCAGTATACTACGCCTATATGGTTGAGTATCGAGCAGAACTAATTTTATGGGTTTTGGCTGGGTCTTTGCCGATTATCCTCATGGGTATCTGGATACAGGCAGCACAAGGCGGTCAGTTTGGGCTATCACCTGTAGATTTTGCCCGTTACTTTATCACGGTTTTCGTTGTTAGACAATTAACAGTTGCTTGGGTAATTTGGGACTTTGAAAAAGAGGTTGTTGAAGGCAAGCTTTCGCCCAAGTTGCTACAACCACTCGACCCAGTATGGCATCATGTTGCAGGGCATATTTCTGAAAGATTTGCTAGGCTATCGTTTGCTTTTTTATTAGTGGCATTATTTTTTATTCTTTATCCCCAAGCTTTTTGGGTACCAAGTTTGAGTAGATTTTTGCTGTTTACATTGGCGGTGGCGCTAGCTTTTACTTTGCGGTTTACAATTCAGTACACTTTTGCCATGTTCGCTTTTTGGACAGAACGGGCTAGTGCTTTAGAAAATTTTTGGTTGTTGTTTTATCTATTTTTATCTGGTTTGATAGCACCTTTAGAGGTTTTTCCAGAGCCTGTGCGGGCAATAGTAATGTTTACGCCTTTTCCGTATTTGATTGATTTTCCTGCGAGTCTTTTGGTAGGGCTACCTGTGGATATAGGGCGAGGATTTTGGTCAATGTTTGGTTGGATATTAGTGTTTTTGGGTCTGAATCGCTTCCTTTGGCGTGCGGGTTTGAAGAGGTATTCTGGGATGGGAGCATAAACGATTCATAATTACTAAAGTGGCAATATATTATGATTGATCAAACCTATACACTGATATACTTTGCTATATTTTATAAATTACTTGGTATCGTCTTAAAGTTTTCTGCCGTCCCCAAGGAATAATCTTCTAACTTAAAATCAGCAAAAGGTTTCTTTTCTAACCTATCCCGTAGTGCTTCATCAAGAATTACACCTACGGATTTATTTTTCACACCAATAATTATAATACTTCTCTGATATGTAGTTAAATCCTGATTTGCCTGACAATTACTCCGTTGAAATTGTCCTAAATTTAATATCCTATAACCTTTGACGCTTGGTGTATTAATAAATAATTTTTTGACTAAAAATTGAATTTGTTTAGAACGTTCTAGAGCCATTCGCTGTTGAACTGCTATATTACCCTTACAAGCAACTGTACCTACAGAGATAATTTCCCTAGGTTCATCCATTATCTTTTGTATCCCTTCTTGTTCTAAGTTCAACTTTAAAAGGTCTATACTAATAATTTCATCATTATATTTAATTTGAAAATTGCTACCTAAAAGCCATTTATATTCTAGTGATAAAACAGCTATATTAAATTCGGCTCTCCTCCCCTGGCTATCTCTACCTTCTTGATAAGAAAAATAGTCAATCTTACCTCTCTTTTCAGGAGATTGCCCATAATTTGAATTCACAATAAATTTTGAGTTTCGCATTGCTAAAGCCACTATACTAAGTAATCCTAATATCACTAGCAAACCTGCAAAAAATTTCAGTAGTGGTACTTCTTCTGGCTCTTTCTGTGGCGATGATAAAGTTTTAGGAATTGGCGGGGACAACTCTTCTGTGTTCAAATCAATTACTAAATTAATATTTTCAGGAGTAATTTCTGTTAGCTGCGTTTCAACAACAGAGGCAGGAGGAATACTTTTTTCTGGTTCCTGCTCCGACAACAGCGAGATTGGCTCTGAATCCTCAACTTCTACAAATGGCTCTTCTACTTTGCGGGAACCTGGCGCAACAGGTGGGGTTGAATCCTCATCTGAGCAGAACTTTTTGCCTTCTTCAATGTGTTCTAGGCGCTGCAAAATTTCTTGGGCATTAGCAGGACGCTTTTCTATATCTGCTGCTATGAGCCAATCAATTAAATTTAATAGTAAGGGTGAGATATCGATGGCATGATTTTGCCAGCGCAATACATTTTGCTGGATATCATACATATCTAAGGGATGATGTCCCGTTAGCAAAAATATAAAGGTGCGTCCCAAAGCAAAGAAATCTGATTGCGGTACTGCTTGACCATTCATTTGTTCTGGAGCGCTGTAGCCAGATGACATAAGTGCTGTCATCCCGTCACTATTGCTAAGTTGGTCTGGGTCGGTTCTGTCAATTTCAGTGGCTGTGCCAAAATCAATCAGTACCAATTCCCCCCAATCCTTTCCAAGGGGGGATCTAATCATGATATTAGATGGCTTAATATCTCGATGCAGATATTCTTTACCATGCACTAAATCCAAAATTTCCACTAATTGCTTTAGCCAAGCTACAGCTTGGTCTTCGGAAATGGGGCGATTCTGCTGTAGCCACTGTACTAAGTTGTACCCGTCGATTTTTTCCATTGCAATGCAATGCAACACTAAACCATTTCGGGTTTGATACTGGAAGTAACTATCTTGTTTGGGAATGCCGGGATGATTCAGTTGTTCCAGCACTGTTACTTCTTGCTGAAATAGTTCTACTGCTTTGGCGTTACCTGATAAATCCTCTTTAAGTATTTTGAGGATTTTGGGAGTATCTTGTTCGTATGCTTCATAAACTTTACTAAACCCTGTTTTGTCACTCAACAGGCGCGTCACCCGATAACGCCCTAGCAATTCCAAATGGGAACCACAACTTTGACAAAAGCGGTTTTGTTCATTATTTGGGTGATTTGGTGTAGGGCAAACGGGATTGATACAAAGGCTCATGAGTGGCTTAACCGTACTTTAACAGTTATCAGTTATTAGCAGGACTTACGCAAACAACAGCCAAAACCCTTATTTTCAGGTAGGGGCAATTCATGTAGACGCAAAGCGGCTAATCTACGAATTTTCCAACGGAGTACCCGCAGGATATTACCCCTACAGCATTGTAGTTTGGTGTAAGTCCTAATTAGTTATCAATAATCACTGAATGCTGATGACTGATAACTAATAACTGATTTAAGGGAAGCGCAGATGCGTAGCCGCTTATCGCTAAACATCCTTCCTATTCATTCTTCTGTTGCCGGATGATAATCCCGTCTAATAATAATGAGATTTTCTATCTGTGTTCTGCCAAAAAAGCTGCAACAGTTTGGTTAAATGCCTTTGGTTGTGTCAAAAATGGCCAGTGATTGCCAGGAACTTGGCAGATGCGTAGTTTTTTGAGATAGGTTTTGTAGGGCTGGATTTGCCAATCTTGGCGATTAAGTCCTTGTTCTGGTTGGACAAAGAACGCTTGGGTATCAAGGGGGATTGTAAAACCAGGCACTTGCATAACTGCTTCAAAAATCCCGTCGCGGGCGGCGATGGTAAATTTGCTACCCCAACTACCATCGGGTTTTTGTTCTATTCCTGCTTGGAAAACTTGCTGCTGCAAGGAACTCCATCCTTGATATTGCTTTAACTGCCGTGCTTGCTGTTCGGCTTCTTGATGACTGGCAAAGGGGCCCATGCTTTTGAGAAAAGGTAAGAAGCGATACAACATCGGAAAAGTTAGCCTGAGAAGGCTGGGCATTTTCCAGATGAAAATGGGATCGACGAGAATTATACTCCGCAAACGCTTTGGGTTTTGTCTTGCCCAGATAGCGGCTAATTTACCTGTCCACGAATGACTTACAATCTGGGCAGATGTCCATCCTAGATGATCCATGAGTGCTTCAAGGTCTGCGATCGCACTTTCAAAAGTATAATCTCTCTCAGGCTTGGTACTTTCGCCATGTCCGCGCATATCTGGTGCGACTATGTGGTAGTCTGCTGCTAAATAATCTCCTAAGCTAGACCACACTAAAGCATGGTCGCCTAAACCATGTAACAGCAGTAAGGGTTCTTGACCCTGGTTCCACTCTAAGTAAGAAAGTTGGATATCAGGCTTTGATAAAGTTTGACGTACAGGCATCATTGCACATCCACCAATGAAGAGATAGTTTCGCGTTTATATAGTACTGCGAAACATGATGGAGGGCAGGGAGGAATGAGCCTATGCGATGTGCTACACCCCAATACTTTTCGGTTAAACCAATAATCTCTCTTTTGGTCTGGGGAAAGGTTAAAGGGCAATGGGGAAAGGGAAATTCAAACCCTTTCCCCATTGCCCCTTAACCGAAAAGTATTGTGCTACACCTACGACTGGGCGTAGCGCCACTTATAAGATTATTAACTCTTTGCCAACAATTCCTAGCCTCAAAGTGGAAAATGAAGAGTGCTGAATTTTGTAAAGTTTGCTTTATATAATTAAAAATCCAATTTTTGCAACAGGGGATATTAACTTATGCAAGTTATCTCAGTCAATGTAGGACTTCCTCGTGAAGTACTTTGGAAGGGTAAAACAGTTACAACGGGGATTTTTAAAGAACCAGTTGAGGGACGGGTAATGATGCAAGCGCTCAACTTAGATGGAGATAGACAAGCTGATTTGAGTGTCCACGGAGGCAAAGACAAAGCAGTTTATGCTTATCCATTCGAGCATTACGACTATTGGCGGCGCAAGTTACCTGATATAGATTTACCCTGGGGAATGTTTGGTGAAAACTTGACTACAGTTGGACTGTTAGAAGATGACGTTAATATTGGCGATTGCTTCCAGATTGGTAGCGCAGAGGTAATGGTGACTCAACCTCGAATGCCTTGTTATAAACTAGGAATCAAGTTTGGACGTGCTGATATAGTTAAACAGTTTTTAGATAGCCGCCTAACAGGGTTCTACTTTTCGGTGCTACAAGAGGGCCAAGTAGGGAATGGTGATACTTTTGAGTTAATCAGTCGAGACTCAAATAATGTCACTATTGCCGATATTACCCGATTGTATGCACGCGAAACAGACGACCTAGAACTGTTACACCGCGCCGTAAAGCTTGATGCTTTACCCATAGATTGGCGAGACTATTTTCAGCAACAAATCAAAAAGCTTAATAGATGAATTTCATGAATGTCAAAATTCCTTAGAAAACGTTTTAATTGTTTTATAAACAGTTTCAACTTTTCTCATAAGTCAAATTACCTGGTTGCGATCGCGCATTTGGAGTCAGAGTAATTAAATCGTCTATATTCCGTTTCATTGTGGCGCAAATCGTATCTAGAGGTAAGTCGTTAGGATCATAACCAAAGGGGTTTTCTATCTCCAAGCCGATTGCTTCAATCCCAAATACTGTAAAACCAACTAAAGCCGAAATTAAACCTGTCCACCAACCCAGAGTTGCTACTATTTGAAAGGGTAGTAGTAAACAATATAGTAACAATAATTGCTTCAAATGAATGGCATAGGCTAATGGCATAGGTGTTTTTAAAATCCGTTCACAAGCACCTAAATTATCTACAAGATTGTTTAATAATTCTTGCATAGATGTTAGCTGGTAACTGTTAAGGCATTTGCGATGATATTGTTCCTGTAAATAATCGCCTATCCAAAAGGCAACCTCTATAGGAGGATTATTCATAATCTTCAATTTGATATATTTACTAGATGGCATTAAATCTTCTAACTCACTATTGACTTTTTCTTCTCGCAAATGTAATTTAGTTGTCACAGCAAAAGCTACCAATAAATTTAATGCTGTAATTTTATTGTTTTTATCTTCTGGAGCTATTTCGTCAATAGATACCCAAATTTGCCGGGCCAGATTTCGGATGTTATTTACTAGAGAACCCCAGCATTTTCTCCCTTCCCAAAATCGCTCATAAGCAGTATTGGTGCGAAATACCAGTAATAAACCTAAAACAATACTAGGAATAACACTTCCTAAAATCGGTTGAGATACAGGTAGTTCAAAATGGTAAAGAATAGAAATCAAAAATCCGAAAGCTCCACAGAATAAAATATGTTTGTAGATTGCTTTCATGACCGAACCTTTAAATTGCAATGTTGTACGTAGCCATGTAATTTTTTTGGTTGTCATGCAGTCACCCCAAGAGAATATTTAGCGAATCGATATATTAAATATCGATACTTTAAAAATAATAACTATATAAATAGCAAAATTGGCAAACAGGATACTTTAAAAAGTAATCTTGCTAAAAAACATGATACATTTGCGATAATGATTGTATTTTAGCTTCTGTTATACAATATGAGTCCGGTTAAATACCTATTATTAGGACTAATACAAATAGTTTTTTGTCAGCGATTAAGCAGCCATTATATAAAAATCAACAGTGCTTGTGGTTAATTGTAAAGAAATGTAAATATTTTTCGATGGCTGCATAAATCCTGCGCCTCACTCTGATAAATCGATAGAAGAAAAGGTAGATGGCTCAGGGTAATGGTCATACCGCATTAGTCGGTGTCATATACCCTAGTAAATCCAAAAGTTCTAATCTGTAAAAATCCTGCCCTGTAAATTGAATATTTAGACATAACTTATTTAGTTATGTCTTTTTTTTATGGTTAGTCTCAAAACGTTGAATTTCAATCAAATAACCACTGGGATCGCGAAAAAAACAGTGGTAAATATTGTACTTTTCATTTAGTGTAGGTGGCTTTTTAAATTTGACACCACGTTCTTTGAGATATTCAAACCACTCATCCACCTGCGGCGTTACTAGGGTAAAAATGACACTTGATTGTTTGTCGGTTGGAGGAGTCGATGTTTTGCTTGCTTGACAAAATCCTAAGTATCCAGAGTTACTAACAGTATAAATCCGACAGGTTCCTTGATCAAGCCATAGCTCCAAACCCAGCATTTGCTCGTAGAATTCTGTAGAGGCATTGAGATTATGGGTGTAAAAGAAGGTAATTTGCTGTTCTATTTGCGGATGAGTAGACATAATTAGATTTGAGTATATACCCTAACGACATCAGGCGATCGCAGATGTAAAAATTGATTGATGTTAGAAACCTGTTACTACTCCAGAATGCCTTAAGTGCATCTGGAGTTTCTTTTTGAAAAAGCGATGTCTACGACAGGCTGCGCCTACGCAATTTTTCAAATCATCCTGATAAGCCAAAAGACGGCTGAATAGGGATGCATACTGAATTATTTATATTTAACATAGGGCATCACTTTGTTGATGTACCCCCCTCCTAGCAAACAACTCTCGCAAAGCAGCCTCAGATTTACTGGGGCTGTTTTGCGTTACTTCAACTCTCATTTCTCTGTGTCCTCTGCGCCTCTGTGGTTCCTTATTCCGTAACTCGTGCGTAAGTCCTATTCAAACAGAAAATTTGTGTAAACAAAGCAGTTAATCCTCAGACATTCTTTACTGTATTTGAGTGTATACCCTGATGACGTAGGATACTCTCACGGTGAAAATTTGGTATAGGTAAATGCGTATCTTTCCTGACTCCAGATTTGTCACAAACATTTCTGGAGTTTTTTCATTATTGGAGTTATTGATTCGGCTCAGAAGAAAATAGTTAAGCGATCGCACTTATCATCTTAATTAAATTAAAGTGCGACACACTTAAATATAAATGCTTATTTTGTTGTATATGTCACAAAAATATCCTTTTTCATCTCAACTTCTGCTGGAGCATCTGGATTATAAGTCGGTGATAATAAAAAACTAGCAAATGATGGTAAAGGAACTCCAGTTTTAGAACTACATGAGGGATAAAATAATGTGTAAAATGGTTCAGCTACAGAAGGAACATCAAGCTTAACACTCATAGCAGTTGCTAAAGCCTGAGCGCGGCTTTGAGCATCTTTCATAGCTGATTGATACACTGAACTCTGCAAAGCCTGACAGTCATTTACTGCGTACTCAACACCCACACTCTTAACGGAAATATTTTCAAGTTGGCTTGTCGCTTTGTTCGCTGTAGCAACAATTTCCTGGACGCGATCGCGTGTTGGTTTTTCTAACCTTACCAGTATTTTGGCGTTATTTTCGCTGGAATTCGGGTTAATTTGTACTTGAATTTTATCAGCACTAATTCCTTTGGCAACTAGGCTATTAACTACAGGCTGGAGAGTTGCTTTAGTTAGTGATTTTTTGCTTGGTGAAGATTCTGCTACTGTTTTGTAATTTAAGAATAGAGTTGGTGAGGCAGCCCGGTCTTGTTGTTCCAACAAAGAGGGACTGGAGGGTGAGGAAATGCGACGGGTTTGCGGTAGAGATGATGGTTGCGTTTCTGACTCACCATTGCTACTTTCGCTACTGAATACCAGTTCAATATCAGCTGTATCTGCTGGCACTTTCACTACTCCTTGACCGATTACCATTAATGAATGGCGATCGCTTGCTGGTGGATAAAATAATTGGGCATTAGTAACTTTGGGCGTTAATACTCCCACGCCGACAGTCACGGTAATACTTACCAACATTAGAGCAGTTATTTTTCTCATGTCCTGGAAATGTCCTTTGAATCTAATTGTCAAAGTTTACACCTCAAGAGCAGGATACTTACCAAAATATTGAGCTAACCCCACGACTAAACACCGTTAGATTAGCTCAAAAATTAAAAATTCACTGTGAACTATTAACCAAACCAGTGAGAGGCTTCACAAGCTGGCTGAACTATTTCACAAACATGATCGTTAATCCAATCTGACTTTTCTTGAACGATTAAACAAATGCCTTGGTGAATCAAATTCTGTAGGTGGAGCTGCTGCTCTAAGGGTTTACGAGGCAATTTGTAATAAGCCAACCTTCCTTGTTCAGCCTCCGCTAGGGAAATATGTCCCTCAGAGATAGCGCCGTCAAAAGAGGGAAGACGGGTGAGGACGAAAGCAATAAGCTCTTGACGTAAGTCAGGAATCGCAAAGGCTTTTTGATATGGATGGTATGGATATGTATCCAAAACGCTTTCAATTTCCCCTACTACTGATTGCTGTGTTAAATTAACTACCGTTTTCATAATTTTTAAACTCCTTTTTTTATCAAGTCAATGATTGGTGGATAAAACAAATTTTTTAGATGAGAATCAGTTAAAAGTAATTCAACTGATAGATGCAATAGACCCTGTAACTAGCCTTTTGTCTTGGTTGAATTTGAGACATTTGGATTTGCTTATTTTAGTTAGAGTTTATACTGATTAGCAGCATGACTTCTTAAAACAGCATCCAATATGCGGGGAGTTTAGCGACATTTTATATTTATAATCCTAATTGTTTCAAATTTTTGCCAAAAAGGCAGAAATCTATATAAAATGCAGCATTAAGGATAGGGGATCAAAATTAACGGCAATAAAAATCTTGAATTAGGAACAAGTTTTTAATGAAGTTAAGGTTTGTTAGTAATTTAGATCACATTTGACGCTTGCTACAAAATTTGCTGTTTCATCTAAAAAGCTTATTTGTTGCATATTGATTTAGTAAGTCAGATAAATAGCGACTCACTAGAGCGCAAAATCAGTCTAACTACTGATGAAATGATCAGACAAAAACGTTGAAAAAGTTCACATTATCTAAAGGTTGATGACGCAGCTGATGATTAATTTCATCTGCCGCTGCTAATCCAGAAAGCATCGCACCTTCTGCAAGATTGCCGCCACACCAATCACCACAGCAAACTAAGGGTAAGGGAGTTTCGGTAGACAAAAAAGCCTCGTGCCAAGGACGGCTAGGAAAGGCATAACGCCAACGATGTACCTGCATCCATTCGGGAGTATTCAGCCAAGGAAGGGACAACGATTCAGCTGCTCGTTGCAGCATTAGCTTTCCAGCAGGTTCTAAATCTTGAGATTCTAGATGGCGTTGGGCGAAATCAGCGCTACTTTGCACTACAAAATGTGGTTGTTGAGGGTTAGGACGCTTGCTACTGTCCAAACCAATCCATGCTAAATCAGCATCATCTACAAAAGTTAGAGCTTTCCACTGAGGGAGTGATTCGGATGTGAGAGGATATCCCGCGATCGCACTAATGGAAGGATAAAATTCTACAGAACGCAAGTTATCAAGAAAGGCTGTATCTAATACACCTTCACCCAAAGATTCCAACAGCATCACCGCTTGGGGTGCAGGAATGGCGACAACTATAGCTTTTGCAGTTAATTCTTCGTTGCTAGATTCAAGAGTGATCCGCCAACTCTTTTCGGGAGTTGGGGTAATAGCAATGACACGCTGATTCAGTAATATTTCTAAACCTGGAGCTAGGGATTTAGCGATCGCACTCATTCCCCCAGGTGCAACATATCGCGGACTACGGTTTTTCGGTTCAGATAAAGGAGCGCCTGCTGTGAGTTCGTAAACCTCCTCCGTCCAGACTTCGAGGATATGGCGCGATCGCAATATCTCCACAAAACGTCTAAATAATTCACCCTTTGGCTTCAGGTAACAAGCCCCATGATCGGCCGAAGTTCCATGCAAGCGGCGTGTAGCTAATCTTCCTCCCAAACCACGGGACTTGTCCACCACCAGCACAGAATATCCAGCTTGACTTAATTGCTGGGCGCAGACTAAACCGGCCATTCCGGCACCAATCACTGCAATATCAGTCATGAGTCAATAGTCCTTTAAGAGAAGGCAGGAGGCAGAGGGCAGGAGGCAGGAGGCAAAAGGAAAGAAGTATCATTGATTACTTTAATTTTGAGTCATTACCCAGTTTAAAAAGAAGATACTGTCTACAACCTAAGTCCAATGCTGTTGCGCGTGGGTTACTCCTGCCTTCTATACGTAGGATTATATTAAATGAGATTGAGTTACTTCTGCCCCCTGCCTCCTGCCTCCTGCCTCCTGTTATTATCAAAGGACAAAATTACTACTAATGACTGCTGAAAGCTAATAGTAGAATAAGGTACAGAAAGCTGCACGGAAGGGAGGAAGGGAAATTGGATGAAATGAGGGCGGCGCTAGAGTTAGCGACCGAAGAAGAATTGCAAGATTTAACGGCAATTTTATTTAGTCGTAAGTTCAATCCCCTAGACTATGTACACACACCCGAACCCATTGAAGTGCAAAGCCAAGACCGTAAAGCTTGGTTAGATGCACTAGAGGGGCGCTTTCGCTTTTTGGCGGCAGATGGGATGACGGTATTACGCGGACGCACAGGCCAGGTAACTTACCGACAAGCCTTAGTTCAAGTATGTAAGTATCTAAAAATTCCCTATTCTCATCATCTGCCAACTATTGATTTAGAAGCAGAAGTATTTTTGCATCTCTTAGGACAGGTATGGAAAAAATTACCTGAACAGGAAAAGCAAAAATTGACTCTCAGAGTGCAGCGTCACCTTGTGCAATCAGAACTAAAAGAACCGCTACCACTTTTATTACAACCTGACCCCTTGGGGTTGCTTTTCAAAGGCGGTGGTGCGATCGCGGTTACTTCTCTTCTCCAACCACTTGTACTTAAGCAAATTGCCCGTCAATTTGCCATCCACTTTGCTACTTATGAAGTAGCAAAACAAGCGGCGATTACAGGCACAGAAGCAGCTGCGACGCAATTTCAAAGCTATGTAGCTATGCAAATGGCGCAACGGGGTATGACAGTGAGTGCAGCTCGTTATGGGGCAGCACGCACTATGTTTGCCGTGATTGGTCCAATGATGTGGACTTGGTTTTTTGCAGATTTAGGGTGGAGAGCGATCGCCACTAACTATGGTCGGATCATTCCTACTATTTTCGCCTTAGCCCAAATTCGCCTCACTCGTGAGGAATGTTGGGAGCCAGCTTGAACAAGGTTTCTGATTATTTCAAGTCTCGCTGGCGATCTTCTTGGAATTACTCTCTATGGGCATTGTTAATCTTCCCATTGAGTCCATTGTTGGGGGCTGTGACTATTGGTTTTGTCTCATTAATAACTTGGCTAAAACAATCACACAAAATTAATCGCCGCCCCCTCAACTGGGGATTTGCCCTTTTGAGTCTGTTGCTGATCGTAAGTGCTGGATTTGCCGATGACAAAACAGCAGCTTTCCTTGGCTTATTTAATTTATTACCATTCTTTTTACTTTTCGTTGCCCATAGCGCTCTCATTCAAACCTTTGTCCAATTGCGGCAAATGGCTTGGGTTATAGTGATCGGTTCCATGCCGGTAATAATTCTTGGCTTGGGGCAGTTATTTTTAGGCTGGAGTTTGAAATTAGAGATTTTGTGGGTTGTATTGAGTTGGACGATCGCACCAGGAGGAAATCCACCAGGTCGCATAGCCTCACTTTTCTTGCACGCTAACACCTTTGCCGCTTATCTAACAATAATTTTCATCCTTAGCTTAGGGTTGTGGCTAGAACAATGGCGATTGTATCAAGGATTGGGTATTAGGAAGAATTCACTCCCCTTGATCTTCCTAACCGTAGCGGTGATTACAAATTTCATTACCTTGATTTTCACTAACTCGCGCAATGGCTGGGCGATCGCTATTTTTGCCTGTTTAGCTTATGCACTTTACCAAGGCTGGCACATTCTTGTAGGTGGTGTTGCTGCGATCGTCTCTAGCGTGCTTTTGGCAGCTTTTGCTCCCTCGCCAGTCGCTCAAATTTTTCGCCGGGTAGTTCCTGCCTTTTTTTGGGCAAGGTTAAATGACGATATGTATCCAGATAGACCAGTCGCTTTAATGCGAAAAACTCAATGGGAGTTTGCCTGGTCTTTAGCCAAGGAACATCCTTGGACTGGTTGGGGATTACGCAGTTTTAGTGGACTTTACAAAGCGCAGATGCACACTCCATTGGGTCATCCCCATAACTTGTTTTTGATGTTATCTGCTGAAACTGGTTTTCCTAGTACTTTTTTGTTTTGTGGCTTACTTGCTTGGATTTTGATTACAGGCGTGCAATTATTACGAAAGTCTAAATATATAAATACAGAAGATAGATTGATATTTTTCAGTTATCTTCTGGCCTTTATTGGTTGGGTTTTATTGAATACAGTAGATGTAACCCTCTTCGATTTTCGTTTGAATGCGCTCTCATGGTTAATTTTGGCTGCCATTTCTGGAGTAGTACATCGTTATAAGCAACAATACAGACTTGAATCTCATCCAAATTAGTTAGACGTGGATAATAGCTATTAGTTCTTTTTCAGTGTATGCACTGGGGACACTTCGAGTTTTTAGTTAATAAGATTACTATGTGAGTGTGACTAACACTTAATTAGTCACACTCGATGTTGCTGATTGTTGGGAAGGTGTAAGGACAACCCTTTGGGGTTTTCTTGCATGACGGGCATCTCTTGTAGATGCCCTTTTGTATATTTGTTATTTTTCTTCAGTTAAGCACAACTAAAAACCTATTGATTTGACGGAATATCTGAAATAATTTGAGCTTTTATAAAGGAATGTAAAACATGGTTACTGAAATGAAATTAGGTCTTTGTAACCTGCCAGAACCTCTTTATTTGTAAGTGAAAAGCGGAGAATTGAACGGGGAATCTTACTTGTGATATAACTACGATATCAATAATGTCATTTCTCTAAAGTTAGACTTATTCATAATCAACCTCTCTGTAGATTAATTACTACAACTGTTTCTTCACCTGCTATTACTACGATGTTATCTGTTCGCTCATCTAAGGTAACTAGGTAAATCGGGAGATACATTTGCGTTAGCCAAGTCAAGACTCTGTATAACTGTTTCAATTGTTCTGAGGTTGGCTCCATTTCATCACTAAACTTAGGCTAAAAGCAAGTTTAAACTTTATTAAAACTACGATGTCTGACAATAAGCTGCATACAAATCTTGAAGATGCTTTGTGTAGCTTGCTTTGACCTAGAAGTACGCGTCTACGCACCCAATATTCTGATTGCCATCAAAGACTACAATAACCCTTATGGTGTAAGCTCTCAGTAAAATGGGTATGTCGGTGACGAAAAAAAAGACGCATCCATAACCTACCTTATGCTCACAACAGCTAACTTTCTTCAGTACACCCAATGGTCAGGTATAGCTACCTTGGCATTCGCTGCCTTAGCAGTTTTGGCTTTTATTTTCAAATGGGGCATCCGCTTTCGGCTGGTGGGTACGACTGGCTTTATGCTGGTGCTGACAGGTGGTTTATTTGCACTGTCGATAGTCCCCTTGAGTCGGGCTGTGATTCCAGGAGCAACGAAGTACACTCTAGTTTATGACAATGGCTCAACACAAGCGGTTATTACTACATCACCTCAAATTACACCTACGCAATTAGAAGCAACTTTACGTCAAGCAGCTAGTAATCTATTTTCTTATGGTCGTTCAGGTACACGGGAAGACGACAAGTTGACAGTTCGCGCCCGCGTGATTATCCATCCGGAAACAGGGGTTTCTGTACCAATTTACTTGGGTGAGGCCAAGCGATCGCTAGTTTCTCATCAAAATTCACCAGTCACAGTGGAAATTTACACAGACAAATTCGCCCAATTGCCAAAATCTAACGCTTAAGGGAATGGGGAATGGGGAATGGGAAAGAGTTTTCCAATGCCCCATTCCCAATGCTTGTTATCAGAATGACATAATTTATTTTGTATTTACCGATACATTAATAGTTATTATTAGATTAAGATATTCACACTTTCGTGATTCTACTGTGGAAAAAGCTCGATCAGCCTGCGGGTAATGGATACTACACAGTTGTGATTTGTCAGTTGTTATTGTAATTGCCACTATTGACATTTTTACAATTTTTTGCGGCCAAAGGAAACGGTGTGGGAGCGGACATCGATCTGTAAACCCTAACGCATCTATCCATAGCTGAAATGACCATCGACAGACGATTCAGTTCTCAATCACTTTTCTTGAGAATCTGAGAGTGGTAATGTTAGTTAATCATACGGTTATTCAAAACTTTGATAGTTCGGAATTTCAGGCTAATGGACATCACAGATTCAAGCAACGTCGTTAAATGGCTTAACCAGTTAGCGATTAGATCGGTTAAAACCTAGTTGATTCAGATGCAAGTTTGTTGCCATCTGGCAACAAGTATCTTTGGTTGCAAGTCTATTAGATTAAGAAATATCAAGGTTTTGGCAAACTAGATTATATGTCTAATCAACTTTCTACTCAACCTTCTTTGTCTACTCAAACCTCTAGTTTATTATTTACGCTCACAGTTGCCCCGGCAAAAGTCATCCGTGGTTCTGGGGTATTGCAATCAGCCGCAGCAGAGATTGCCTCTTTGGGAAGTCGTCCCTTGATTGTGGCAGGTGAATCGACTCTCGCCATTAGTCGAAAGAATTTGCAACCAGTTTTAGAAACGCAACAGTTACATCCTGTTCAAGCTTCTTATGGTGCAGATTGCTGCGAAGCTAGCCTGAAATCTTTACAGAAGAAGGCAAAAGAACATAAAGCTGATGTGATTATTGGTGTTGGTGGCGGCAAAGCCTTAGATACAGCGAAATTACTCGCGCAGCAGTTACAGTTACCAGTGGTGACAATTCCGACATCAGGGGCTACCTGTGCAGCTTGGAGTGCCTTGTCGAATGTTTATTCGGAAAATGGGGCATTTCTCTACGATGTGGGGCTGTCTCGTTGTCCCGATTTACTGATACTCGATTATGACTTGATTAAAACTGCACCACAACGGACATTAGTAGCTGGAATTGGTGATGCGATCGCTAAATGGTATGAAGCCTCTGTTAGCAGTGGGCATTTGCAAGACACCTTAATTATTGCTGCGGTGCAACAAGCAAGAGTTTTGCGAGATATCCTCTTGCAAAAGTCCGCCGCCGCCTTGAAGGAACCAGGTAGTGAAGTTTGGCGAGAAGTCGTAGATGCAAGTGTTTTATTAGCTGGGGTAGTTGGAGGACTTGGAGGGGCGCAGTGTCGCACAGTTGCTGCCCATGCCGTGCATAATGGTTTAACTCATATTTCAGGACATGGCAGTATTCATGGCGAAAAAGTTGCTTTTGGAATTTTGGTGCAACTGCGTTTAGAAGAAATGCTACAAGGCAATCAACTAGCAGCATCAGCACGACAACAGTTGTTAAAGTTCTACACAGAAATTGGACTACCCCAAAAATTAAGTGATTTGGGATTGGGCAATATTACATTAGGTGAGTTACAAACAGCCGCCGAAATTGCTCTAGTTCCTAATTCTGACATCCATCGACTACCATTTAAAGTCGCGCCAGAACAGTTGATGGCAGCAATGGTTTCCACCACTGCACCTATAGATAGTAAAGACATGAATCGAGTTTCGCCCAAGGGAATCAGTGACGAGGTTGAAGAATGAGTTTAAATTGGATTGTCCCAGCAGAACGCATACAAAAACTGCCACCTTATGTATTTGCCCGTTTAGATGAACTAAAAGCGAAAGCACGGGAACAAGGGTTAGATTTAATTGATTTGGGTATGGGAAACCCCGACGGTGCAACGCCAGCACCAGTTGTTGAAGCGGCGATCGCAGCCTTGAAAGATCCCGCCAATCACGGTTATCCGCCCTTTGAAGGCACTGCTAGTTTTCGTCGTGCCATCACTAATTGGTATCATCGCCGTTATGGTGTGGTTCTCGATCCTGATAGCGAAGCTTTGCCATTGCTGGGTTCTAAAGAAGGATTAACCCATTTAGCGATCGCCTACGTTAACCCTGGCGATTTAGTTCTGGTTCCTTCCCCAGCTTATCCTGCACATTTTCGCGGCCCGGCGATCGCTGGCGGCAAAATCCACAGTTTGATTCTCAAACCCGAAAATGACTGGTTAATTGATTTAGCTGCCATTCCTGACGAAGTTGCAAGACAAGCTAAAATTCTCTATTTCAACTATCCCAGTAATCCCACTGCTGCCACTGCCCCCCGCGAATTCTTTGAAGAAATCGTCGCCTTTGCCCGCAAATATGAAATTTTGCTGGTGCATGATTTGTGTTATGCCGAGTTAGCATTTGATGGTTATCAACCCACTAGCTTGCTAGAAATTCCCGGCGCGAAAGATATTGGTGTGGAATTTCACACCTTATCTAAAACCTACAATATGGCTGGTTGGCGCGTTGGGTTTGTGGTGGGGAACCGCCATGTAATTCAAGGTTTACGGACACTAAAAACTAACTTAGATTACGGTATTTTTTCCGCCTTGCAAAAAGCAGCCGAAACCGCCTTGCAACTACCAGATGTTTATTTGCACGAAGTACAACAACGCTACCGTACCCGCCGCGATTTCCTGATTGATGGGTTAGGAGAGTTGGGTTGGGATATCCCCAGAACCAAGGCGACAATGTATCTTTGGGTGAAGTGTCCCGTTGGTATGGGTTCCACAGATTTCGCCTTGAATGTGTTGCAGCAAACTGGCGTTGTTGTTACCCCTGGTAATGCCTTTGGGGTTGCAGGTGAAGGGTATGTCAGGATTAGTTTGATTGCAGACTGCGATCGCTTGGGTGAAGCTTTACACCGCTTTAAGCAAGCTGGTATTCGCTATCAACCTGAAAGTGTAGTCTCAGCTTCAGGTTGATAGCATTTCTTCTCGAAATTTAATTCATGCAAACCTCTGCTACCACTATTCCTCATTTAATTGCTGCTGGCTTTTATGCTCTTTCCGATCCACTCATAATTAGTATGCTGGAACTGCTACGACAGCAAGAATTATGTGTATGTGATTTGTGCAAAGCCTTGGGGGTAAATCAGTCGAAACTATCTTTTCACCTGAAAACCCTCAAGGAAACTGCTTTAGTTCACTCCCGTCAGGAAGGACGATGGATTTATTAAAGTTTGAATTTGCCCCCATTTAGCCTTTAAAAGGCATATTTGTCATAATTTCACCATAATGATGTCATCTCATCAGCACATCTCTGCTGCGATTAGCGACAAAGTGTAAGTAGTCAGAAAAATTTATCAGCAGAGATTCTTTGTCAGGACTTATAAAGAAGGTGTCGAGTTTTTAAACTTTGGCGTAAGTTGCTCTACTAACAATTACGCAAATAAAAGCCTCAAGTAATTAATTACTGAGGCAGTTCAAATAAATCTTAGCTCAATTATACCCATGAACAAGTTATTTATGAACAGTGCCCTCATTTTGTTGGCAATGTTTCCTGTTGGCTTATCTGCAATAGACTCTGTTTACGTCCCTCTTGCTTCGACAATTACGCCCGCAGCTTTAAAAGTCCTTTCTGATTTAAATTCACCAAAAGATAACCGATAAGCTATGTAGAAGGGGAGATTGCTCCCCTCCCAAACTAAAATTTAAAAACTTATGGAGCAACTAAAGATTCTTATTCTGTCAACAAATTAAGAAATAACAAGATGGTGAAAAAAGTAATGTTTGTTTGTAAGCATAAATCGCGGTGTCCAGATCCCCTACTTCTCTAAGAATTTGGGGATCTAAGGCAGGTTGCTACGACTATAAATCAAGTTTGCGATCGCTCGAACTAATTTAGCTGGCTCTACAGGTTTGGTGATATGCTGCCCAAATCCGGCGGCGATTGCCTGTTGGTAGTCAGCCTCACCAGCATAAGCTGTAAGAGCGATCGCTGGAATTGTCCCTCCTTGTTCTGGTGACATCGCTCTGATTTGACGCATCAGCATATAGCCGTCTATTTCTGGCATTCCAATGTCGCTTAACAGCAGATTTGGTTGGAACTGAGGCATAGTTTGTAATGCTTCCATAGCCGATGCTACTTGATTTACCACCGCGCCAGATTGCTCCAAAATGAAAGCAATTAACTCTCGCGTATCACGCTCATCATCCACAAGCAGAACTTTCACCCCATTTAGATTGGGTAAATCATCAGGTTGTATACAAATCTGGTGGCTATCTGGGTGAATCTTGATTATCGGTAGCATGACTGTAAAAGTTGCTCCCTGTTCTTCGCCTAAACTTTCTGCCTTAACTGTGCCTCCATGTAGCTCGACGATGTGACGAACAATAGCTAATCCTAATCCCAATCCCCCAAATTTTCTGGTAGTTGCACCATCAGCTTGTCGGAAGTAGTCAAATACGAATGGTAAAAAATCTGGGCTAATTCCCTTACCTGTATCACTGACTCGAAGTTGAACCTGAGAACCAACAGACTGTAAACTAATTTCTACCTCTCCACCTTGGGGTGTAAACTTAATCGCATTGGAAAGTAAATTCCAGATAACTTGCTGCAAGCGACCAGAATCACCAGTTACTAGGAATTTTGCATCGCACCTTTGGGATGCTGGAAGCGTAACTTGGATTTGGGATTTGAGACCGTCAGATTGGTTGTCAAAATCGATAGATTCTAAATTTCTGTGAGAATTTTCTAATCCAAAATCTAAAATCGTAAATTGCAAATTGATAGATTTGGCTTGGGCGGCTAGACGCACAGTTTCTATTGCAGATGCGATCGCAGTTTCCAGATTTACAGGAGCAATATTCAAACTCAGTTTACCTTGTAAAATGCGAGAGACATCTAGCAAGTCTTCAATTAGTTGAGTCTGAAGCTTGGCATTGCGCTCAATGGTTTCGAGAGCGCGAGTGGTGGTTGCTTCATCATACTTTTTAGTTTGCAGTAACTTTGACCATCCCAAAATCGGGTTTAGCGGCGTGCGAAGTTCGTGGGAAAGAACCGCCAAAAATTCATCTTTAATCCGGTTCGCTTGGATCAATTCTTCTTTGCGTCGCTGTAACGAAGTCATTAACTCAGCGCGTTCCAAAGCAACCGCTATCTGATCGGAGGTTGCTTGTAGTAGGGCAATCTCCCCAGAGGTAAAGTGGGTGCGGGTGCGACTGGCAAAAGAAAGGACACCAAGCAGCTTTCCCTGAGCAATTAACGGTTGACCGGCGTATGCTGTGATTTCTAAAGACTTGAGGATCTGAGCATTTGGATGAGTATAGTTCAGCACATTGTTGACGACAATTTGACGGCGTTCTTGCGCTATTAGTCCGCACATCCCTTGATTAAATTCCAGGTATTCAATTGCTTGAAATACTTCATCAGTAATGCCATTCCAAGCAACTAACCGAAGTTTCTGCTGATTTTCGTGTGTCTCAATTAGATAGTGGAAGTAAAAATGTAAATCCATTTGCGCCGAAAGTTTACCAAACAAACTGTTCATTAAATCCAACGGACGCTCTGTTGAAAGCAAATCACTGGTGGTTTCAGAGAGCAGTTTGAGTCTTTCACTGCGCTCTTGCAAAGCAAGTTCTGCAAGCTGGCGTTCACGAAGGATGCGTTCGCGTTCGGTGATGTCAACTGCAACCCCTCCTACTAGACGTTGCCCTGTCGCATTTGCAATGGGAAATTTATATACCAAAAATTCCCCTAGAGTGCCATCTGTGCGTGGGGCAGACTCAATAGTTTCGACAACCTGATTCGTCTGGGCAACTATTCTAATGTTATCAAGTAAGGGTTGAGCGATTTGGGCTGGATATAGGTCAAAAATGTTTTTATTAATCGCTTTTTTGGTTGCTACATCAAATATGCTCAGGTAAGTTGGGCTGAGGTAGAGTATACGCCCGTCTGCATTCGTAATCCATGCGGCGGCAGGAATATTGTCCATAAAAGCTTGAAATTGCTCTTGACTCTGACTCAGCGCTTTTTTAGCTTGCTTGAGGTCACTAATATCAAGAATAAATGCAACTGATTTCTGCCCAGATTCTCCTAAAAGGGAGTAGCCAACGACAACTGGGACAATAGAACCATCTTTGCGAATACATTCCTTCTCATAAGGTGTACAGGTTCCCTTTACTGTTGCCTCAGCAATAGCCAGTTCATCTAAATATTGATACTCAGGAAGCGTAATATCACTCCAGCGTAGTCTGCCTGCCTGGATATCTGCTTGGGTATAGCCTACAATTCTCAAGAACTCGTCGTTGGCTTCAGTGATACTACCATTCACATCACCAAAGATAATGCCAACTATATTTGCTTTGACAAAACTCCTGAGTCGTTCTTCACTTTCTTGGACTGCTTTCTCTGCTTGCTTGCGTAAACGAAGCTCGTCATAGACATCGCTAATATCTGTAGTGCTGCCAATAATGCGTAATGGTTTTCCATCAGCATCCCGTTGCACCACTATTCCTTGATCCAGTACATAGACGTACTGGTTATCTTGGTTGCGAATGCGATACTCAGCAGTATAGCGATCGCTATTTGCCAAAGCAATCGCCGACTCCTCTTGTACGCGTTGCAAATCCTCTGGATGGACAAGTTCTCGCCACCAATTACCTGTTGGTTCTGCAATATCGAGAGAATAGCCCAAAATCCGGGTTAACCCATCGGTTCTTTCAACAGTATCCTGTTCTACATTCCAGTCATAAATAAGACAATTGACTGCCGATGCTGCTAACTGAAAACGCTCGTTAGCTAACCTCAGACGTTCTTCCTTCTCTCGCAAGATTTGCTCGGCTTGTTTGCGTTCGCTCAAATCAACAACAAAGCCAATGACAGTTTCTTCTGTTTCTTGCACAAGGACAGAACCGAGCAAAACGGGAACTCTTGTGCCATCTTTGCAGATATATTCCTTCTCAAAGGGTTTACATACTCCGGTCGTTCTTACTTCTTCTACTGAACGCTCACTCGATAGAAGATACTCAGGTGGGGTAATTTCACGCCACTTTATTTGGTTAGCCGCCAAATCTTCTCGCGTATAGCCGACCATTTTTAGAAAAGCATCATTTGCTTCTATGATGGAGCCGTTCTTAATATCAGTAACAATGACTCCAATGATGTTGGATTTTGCCAGGCGACTAAACCGCATTTCGCTATTTTGCAACAATTTCAGGCTTGTCTCGGCCTTGCGTCTGGCATTTCGCAACTCTGAAGAGAGGGCGGTAATTAAGAAGGATACTAGTGAGAATGTGGTTAATTGTACTAAAACGTTTAGGCTGAGAAAATCGAACGAGTAGACTGGCTCCAGCAAAAAATACAGCGCAGTTGTAACAGATAATGCGATCGCTAATACTCCAAGTCTCATGCCGCCGTACCAAGCGCTGACTGCCACAGCAGCATAAAATAATGTAAATACGCTCGGATCAAAAACTGGTAGCAATAGTTGTGTCAGCAGCAGTGCCGCTATGACTGCCAGAATCATCACGCCATAAGTTAGTAACCAAGAGCGAATCATCAAAAATTTTTCGGATACTTTCAGCATCATCTTAAGAGTCCTCCCGTTGCTCCGCTTTCAGGAGATACTCGTTCAGTAGTCTTTTGCCTGGTTCGCCCATCTTCTGTAACATTTCTTCAATCAGCTTTAGTGCCATCTGCGAAGGCACTGTAGATCCGTTCTCCCAGCGATTGACTGTTCGTAGGGAAACTCCCAACTTGGCTGCAAATTTTTCCTGAGAAAGATCCAGTTGCTGCCGAAGTTCACGGATTAAATCTGAAATTTTTAGTGGCTTTTTTAGTTCCATAATAGGAAGATTAGGACAAGTGTCTTGCCATCTGGCTCCAACTTGAGGAAGAATTTAAATAATCATTAGTTATTATCAATTTCATCTTTTGGCGAAACAGCAATATCATTTATTAGTCTTAATTGCTTGTTATTCACTGATTTAACTCCTCTGCCACAGTTCTGATGAATACTCACTGTTGTAAGGTTGTGCGACCTAAGAAGCTAACTATAAAATAAATATTAAATTTTCTTGCTGTGTGATGCCAAAATAGTATAATTGCCAAGCAATTTGATGATTTTCAAGCATTACGCATTCTTGCAAATTTATGGAACGTTAAATTGCTATGCTTCATACAGAACTTAATTTTTTATATTATAAATATTCTCTTGAGCGCAATAAGAGAATAAAGAAACGAACCGCATTAGCACAACGCCTTGCAGAGAAGAACGCAAAGGGAAGACAGTTATAAAGGGTTTGTGCCTTAGTTCCGTGGATTTTTGAAAAATGGGGATGCTCCCAACGTAATCGTTGCGTGCTTATTCCAACAGGATAATTTCTCTAAACCTTCTTGTCATTAGTGTTTGAGATGCCCTTACCCTGAGTCAGATACCAATGGCAAAACTATAAAGCTATAATGCACTTTTAATCAAATGTTTGCCTGAACTTTAACCGTTTTGATTAATCAACACTCCCAAAACCTCCTCGATACTCAACTGGAAAATGCACCAGGTGAAGGCTATATATTTAGCTGGTTTGATTGGTTTTGTCTTTGGTATCCTCCAGGCTGGCTAATTTTATTTAACCGCCATTGGCAGCACTATCATACCGATACAGACGGTTGGAATTGGCTAGAATATGGACTATTTTTAATTCCTGGCGGATTTTATCTAGCGATGCTGATTCGCTGGTTGCGTCTTGGTTTCCGTTCACCCCGAAAAGAACTTGGTGAATTTGATCCCAAATATCAACAAGCCTTTCGCAAAGAAGTTCTCGGCCCCATCGTTAAATACTATTTTCGGGGAGAATTAAAACAAGTCGAAAACTTGCCGCAAACAGGGCCATTGATTGTGGCAATGAATCACGCAGGGATGAGTTTCCCTTGGGATTTTTTGACTTTGGGTTATTTATTAAGTGAAGCTAGAGGATGGGTGGTACAACCCGTAGCAAGTCCAGCATTATTTGATCATCCTTGGGTTATTTGGTGGCTACCGCCTAAATGGTCGCAGGTTTTGGGTGGTGTGCGAGCCGAATTAGATGATTTTGAGGCAACTATGGCCCAAGATAAAATCATCTTATATGCACCCGAAGGTATCCGTGGCCCTCTGAAAGGTTGGAAAAGACGCTATCAACTAGAAAAGTTTGATGTGAGTTTTGTTAAGTTGAGCGATCGCTATCATATTCCCATTCTCCCATTAGTTTGCATCGGGAGTGAGTTTTTACATCCTTGGGCTGTTAATTTCCAGAAATTGCAACGACTAGTCAAATTACCATTCTTACCTGTATCGCCTTTGATGTTTGCCTTAATTCTGTTTCCTTCAATGGGAATTTGGGCAATGAGAACTCGCTTACGTTACTATATTCAGTCTTTGGAACCAGCAGAATTACACAATTCAAACAAAGGGCGGACAGTAGCTTATCAGCAAGCACAAAAATTACGAGAAAAACTGCAATTTAAAATTAATTCAGAGACTATCGATCGAGTAAGCAAATCTTAAGTAGGGTGTGTTATGGCTTTAGCCTAACGCACCGCGACATAACCTACAAAAGTTTTATTATCATTATTGAAATAAATTTAAGTCAATCTTTTAGAAATCATTTACTTAATTATTAAATTGATTTTTCCATAATAAAATTTGTCAGCTTTTGCCCTCTCCGTTCTACCTCTTGCTGTTTCACAACAATAAAATTCTGGCTTTCAAAAAACGGTTTAGCTGTAATACTAGCTTCTGTAAATAACCTTTCAATTCCTAAAGTTCTTGCTTTGGATTCAAGCTGTTCTAAGATTTTTTTACCAATCCCTTTTCTTTGAAAATCTTTATGACAGTAAAAACGGTCAATATGCCCATTAGCCTCTAATTCCCCAAAACCGATAATTTTACCATTTTCCTCTGCTACATAAGTAAACTTACTTCCTAAACCTTTAATCCAAAGGTCAATATCCATATTTGCTGGTGCCCAAGCATCTACTTGTTCTTGTGTGTAATCATGAATGTTCACTTCATGAATAGTGTCGTAGAACAATTTCATAATTTTTTCGGTATCAGCTATTTGGTATATTCTTAATCTCATTTTTTAAAAAATTAAATATGAGTTCTATAAAAATATTATCAGCGCTAGCAAGTCTTTTGCCCTTATACAGTAGCAGAACTTACGCAAATAACACAGGTAGCAGCAAGACTATTTTAAGTCTACGTAAATCTCCCCGGAGTGCGTGTAGTTTTGCGTAAGTCCTAATCATAATTCCTCAGATTAAATCTCGTATAAAAAATTTATAGTACAAATATACTAATTTGCTGCTAAGATGCCTTAAAAGTCAGCTAGCCTTACTTGAGGTAGTATGAAAAAAATCTTAGACACGGACAAAAAACCCATTTTGCTGAAAGTCTCGCTGTTGCAGCCTACACCTGTAACTACTGCAATAGTGCCACTGCAACCCCAACAGGAAAAAATCATCAGTGAACGAGAGCGTTTGATAACACAAGTAGAGCGTATCAATCAGATGGCGGGAGAGTTGGAAGCAGCGATATTGGAGTTGAAAGCGATCGCTAACACACTGAATAGTCAAAAACGTTACCCACTCTTGAAGAAGGAGCTAGGTAAACAAATTTGTCAGTATTTCGCAATTAGTGTCCCTTGGGTGAAACGAAAACCTGACGAATCATTTATTTTGACAACGCGAAAAGTTGATTTATTCCGAGCCGAAAGGGAAGCCGCACTGCTAGCACAGCAACTTCGTCAGCAAACCAAAAAAAGATTAGCATCGCAGCGACACAGAAAAAACAAGAATGGGGCGGAGACTGACACAAGACACTTTTGCAAAAAGGCATTAGTCAACAAATCTTAAAATTATCAACATTCAACGGCAGTTCACGCCTGGGTTGTAACAGTTATGCTGATTGAAGTGGCAGAAGGAACTTCTTCGTTAAAATTGCTAGATACTACACTGCCATTGCTAATCGCCACCAACTATGGTTGCAATTAGGCAAAACTGCCCTAATATTTGCACTTCCGTAAACCAGAGTGCAACATCAGGGACAATCAATCAGCGCACAGAAGAGGTAAAAAGAAGGTGTTAAAGACACTTTTAGTAATTGCCGTTGGTTTTTTACCGTCCCTGATTTCTCTGTGGGCGATCCGCAAAACCCATGAGCGATCGCGCCTACGGATGAGGCAAGCAGCCATGAATTTTTCAGTAGTGCAGGGACGGCAAAACCTTAGACCGATTGAAAGCGATCGCTATTATTTAGAAGGGGTAGGTTATTTAATTGGCGACATCAGCTGCAAATTTAATGCCCGCTCTGGTTATATGCGTTGTGCTGTCAATCCCGACGGCCCATGTAACGGTTGCCGTCACTACGAACCTAAAGGATTACCTGGTAGCGAAAAAGAGGTTTAAAAGTACTTACTTAGGATTCAACTAAACTGATGGGGAATGATAAAATCATTACTAATTATAATAATTTGTATTTAGCAGCACTTTGAATATTTGTCTTTGCATGGTGAAATAAGAATGATTTAATAGAATTCGTGCAAAAGTATAAATCTGCGTCATTTTGTTTGTAGATTATGAAAATTACTGTGAGCTTTTGCCGAATATCTAATAACTACATGATTATTTAACGATGAACAACGCGATCGCTCAGACAACAGCATTATTATCAACTTGCGCTTTGCTACTAACAGGCTGTGGTGGCGGTAGCTCTGTGACAAATCCTCCAAATAGTACTCCAAATAACACTACAACTAACACCGCCCAGACAACGACTACATCGGGTGCGATTCCCATCGGTATTGCTTTAGCACAAACCAGTAATGTAGCATTACTCGGTCAAGAGGGCTTTGTGGGAGCCAGAATTGCCGAGAAGTATTTCAATAGTAAAGGTGGTATTAATGGCACTCCGATTAAATTAATAGCCCAAGATACTAGCGGTGATGAAGCTGGAGCAATTAACGCTTTTCAAACTTTAATTAACAAGGATAAAGTTGTCGGTATTGTTGGCCCTACTTTGTCACAACAAGCGTTTAGTGCTGACCCCATTGCCGAACGTGCTAAAGTTCCAGTTATTGGAGCATCAAATACCGCAAACGGAATTCCCGAAATTGGTGATTATGTAGCTCGTGTATCTGCCCCCGTCTCGATAGTTGCCCCTAATTCTGTGAAAGCTGCACTAAAGCAGAATCCTCAAATCAAAAAAGTGGCAGTTTTTTACGCCCAAAATGACGCATTTAATAAATCAGAAACAGAGATTTTTCAAAAAGCAGTTAAAGAACAAGGGCTAGAATTAGTAACAGTTCAAAAGTTCCAAACTACTGATACAGACTTTCAAGCCCAAGCTACCAATGCAATTAACTTAAAACCAGATTTAGTAATTATTTCGGGTCTAGCTGCTGATGGTGGTAACTTAGTGCGGCAACTGCGAGAGTTGGGTTATAAAGGCATAATTATTGGTGGTAATGGTCTAAATACACCCAATGTTTTATCAGTCTGTAAAGCCCTTTGCGATGGTGTGTTGATTGCTCAAGCTTACAGTCCTGAATATCCTGGTGAGATTAATAAGGTATTTCGCCAAACCTATATTGAGCAATATAAGAAAGAACCAGCCCAATTTACCGGTCAATCTTTTGCGGCGGTACAGGTGTATGTTGAAGCTCTGAAAGAGTTGGATAAAAAAACCAAAATCAGCACCTTACCTCTTGATAAACTGCGGACAGAATTGAACAAGCAAATACTAGCTGGAAAGTATGATACTCCTTTAGGTGAGATTGCTTTTACACCAGTAGGTGATGTGATTCAAAAAGAATTTTACGTTGCCAAGATCAAGATGGATAAAGATGGGAACAGTGGAAAATTCGTATTTATAAAATAGTTGCAACATGGATATAACTCTATTTCTGCAACAATTTTTGAACGGATTATCTATTGGTAGTATCTATGCAATTTTTGCATTGGGATATACCTTAGTTTATTCAATTTTGGGCATCATTAATTTAGCTCATGGCGCGATTTTTACCTTGGGTGCATATTTCACTTATGCCCTGATGGGTGGTAACTTTGGATTTAATGGCTTGCTAGCTAATGCAGCCTTGCCAATAAAATTGCCATTTGCTATAGCCTTAATTTTAGGAAGTACCTTGGCAGGATTGATTGGGGTAGTAATGGAACGGGTTGCTTTTCAACCTTTGCGCCGTCAAGGATCTGATCCCTTATTAACTGTTGTTTCCAGCTTGGGGGTAGCAGTGGTAATTGTGAACTTAATCCAGTATTTAGTAGGCGCAGAAAGTTACACATACCCCGCAGATACTTATGGGAATTTACCACCTTCAATTAATTTTGGTACTCCAGAAAAGGAAATTCCTATTCGCACCGTTCAGATAATAATTTTTGCTGTATCAGTTGCGATTGTGGCAATTATTACCTATTTTATAAATCGGACTAAGTATGGTAAAGCAATGCAGGCGATCGCAGAAGATCCGACTACAGCTAGTTTGTTAGGCATTAATAGCGATCGCTTTATCATCCTCACATTCTTCATCAGCAGTTTCTTAGCAGGATTAGCAGGAACCTTAGTCGCCTCTAGTGTTAGTATTGCTGGCCCATATTTCGGCATCGCTTTTGGGTTGCGGGGTTTAGCGGTAATTGTCTTAGGTGGTTTAGGTAGTATTCCTGGCGCAGTTTTAGGAGGATTACTCATTGGATTAGTTGAAGCTTTTGTACCGGCAGAATATTCCGGTTACAAAGAAGCTGTAGCCTACGGAATATTATTTATCATGTTGTTAGTTAGACCCCAAGGCTTGCTAGGTCGTCGGTTTATTCAAAAAGTTTAAAGAGACGCAGCGCGATGAAAACATACACCAAACAAAAATTAACTTTCGATCAATTTTTGGAACAGTGTCCAGAAGAAGGTTTATATGAACTTGTGGATGGGGAAATTGTAGAAGTGCGTGCAACGAGAAATCATGATGATATCGCTGATTTTATATTGTTGAGTTTCAATGATAAAATTAAACGTCTAAATCTGAATTACGTAGTAAAAAACACAGCAGTTTTAAAAACCATAACTGCCAATGGAATAGAACAAGGACGCAAGCCTGATGTCAGTGTGATAGATAAAGATGTATGGCGCTCAAATCGTTCTGCTTATTCTGCACTTGAAGAACCCATCCAGCTAGCGATCGAAGTAACATCAACTAATTGGGAAGATGACTACATTGATAAATTAGATGAATATCAACGGTTAGGTATTACAGAATATTGGATTATAGATTATCTGGCAATTGGTTCTAGAGAGTATTTGGGAAATCCCAAAGTTCCGACTGTGTTTGTTTTTTTATTAGATGCTGAGGGTAAATATCAACGCACGTATTTTAGAGGTTCCGAACGAATTGTGTCACGAACTTTTTCTGAACTGGCGTTAACAGCAGAGCAAATATTAACAGCTTAATCAAAACATTTTACAATGGCTGAATTTTTCTCTACTTATGAATCACCAATAGTCTACATGGTATTGGAGGCTTTATTAGGATTATCGCTTTATTTACCACTGATGGCTGGACAATTATCTTTGGCTAGTCCTGGATTTTATGCTTTAGGTGGATATATTGCAGCAATTTTATCTACAAAAGTTTTTCCATCTAGTAATAATTTATTTCCCATTCCATTACTTTTATTAGAAATGTTAATTGCTGGTTTAATCTCCGGTATATTAGCTGTAATAGTGGGAATTCCGGCATTAAGGTTACGGGGAATTTATTTAGCGATCGCAACTATTGCTTTTGTAGAAGTATTGCGAGTTGTATCCTTAAATTTAGATATTACAGGCGGTGCTGTAGGAATTTTTGGTATTCCTCAACCATTCCAAAGCCAAATTGAATATTTGTGGATTGCTGTACCATTACTGTTAGTTAGTATGGTATTATTTTACCGTTTAGAACGCATTCGCACAGGTAGAGCATTCATTGCCATCCGCGAAGATGAATTAGCTGCCAGTGCAATGGGAATCAACCCCACCTACTACAAAGTTTTAGCCTTTACTCTCGGAGCAATGCTTGCTGGAATTGTAGGTGTCATCAGCGCTCATTTTCTCAATACCTGGAATGCTCGACAAGGTACTTTTGATGCTAGCATCACTTATTTGACGATTGTGTTAATTGGTGGTTCTAGAACTTTTTTAGGTTCGGTAGTAGGTGCGATTGTATTAAAAGTTTTATTAGAAATTGTTTTACGAAGAATCGCCGATATACCAGGATTACCCAATTGGTTAGCCCAATTTTTACGAGATAGTAGATTAATTATTTATGGTATATTAATAGTATTAGGCACTATATTTTTTCCCCAAGGATTTGTAACTCCAGATATTTTGAAAAAATGTAAAAAGCAGTTGAGAAAGCTAATTTTCAAAACATCAAAATAGACAAGTTAATAAATAGAATACAGATAATATTATGAAGGATAAATATGATTATATTGTAATTGGTGCAGGTTCGGCTGGTTGTGTCGTCGCAAATCGGTTGACAGAAGATGCCGAAACGACTGTATTGTTGCTAGAGGCAGGCAATCCGCCTAACTTGCCAGAACACGAAATTCCTCTAGCCTGGACAAAACTTTGGGGTACAGAGGCGGACTGGGCATATTTTACAGAAGAAGAACCGTATATCAATAACCGGAAAATTTATTGTCCGCGCGGGAAAGTCTTAGGTGGCACTAGTGCGATCAATGCCATGATCTATATTCGAGGCAGTCGGGTTGATTATGACCATTGGGAGAAATTAGGCAATGTTGGTTGGAGTTATGAAGATGTGTTGCCCTATTTCCAGAAATCTGAAAATCAGCAACGAGGAGCATCTGAATTTCACGGAGTTGATGGATTGCTGAGTGTGACAGATCCTTTAGCTCCTAGCGTCATGTCACAAAAATTTCTGGAAGCCGCTATTGGACTTGGCTATGAGCGCAATCCTGATTTTAATGGCGCACAACAGCACGGAGCCGGATTTTATCAGTTGACAATTAAAGATGGTAAGCGCCACAGTACGGCGACTGCGTTTCTACTACCGATTTTGGAGCGTCCCAACTTAACCGTCACAACTGGCGCGTTAGTTACTAGATTATTGTTTGAGGGAACGCAGACTGTAGGCGTAGAATATATCCATGAGGGAACGATACACCAAGTTCGGGTAGAACAGGAAGTGATTCTAAGTGCTGGTGCGATCGATTCGCCCAAGCTGTTGATGCTCTCTGGGATTGGCAATGCAGAACATCTACAGAATTTCGACATTCCTGTAGTCCTTGATTTACCTGGTGTCGGTCAGAACCTCCAAGATCACATTCTAGTCGGCGTAGCACACGAAGCAACCCAGGATTTGCAACCCGATTTAACCAGCAATATTGCAGAAGTTGGATTGTTCCTGCATACTGAAGGTCGTTTAGATGCTGTGCCCGATTTACAGTTTTTCTCTGGCCCTGTTTTATGGACACATCCTACTTATGCACGTTCTGCGCCAGGATTCACAGCTACAGTTTGTGTGACTAATCCCGAAAGTCGTGGTAGTGTCAGTCTGAGTTCTGCTTTTTCCAAAGACCCAGCTATAATTCGGATGAATTATCTCCAAAGTGAATCTGATTTGCAAAAGCTGCTGGCAGGGGTCAAAATTATTCGGCAGATATTCCACTCAAGTGTATTTGATGAGTTGGGAGGAGAAGAAGCAGCCCCTGGTGCTGATAATAAGAGTGATGAAACACTCCTAGCTTACATCCGAGAAACTTGTGACAGTGTATACCACCCAGTTGGCACTTGTAAAATGGGAACTGACGCTGATTCAGTAGTAAACCCCGAACTAAGAGTTCATGGTGTTGCTGGATTACGTGTAGTAGATGCATCAATTATGCCAACTATTACCACGGGAAACACAAATGCACCCACAATTATGATTGGTGAAAAAGCAGCCGATTTGATTAAAGCCGCAGCGCAATGACAAATAACATTGTTTTAGAAGCCAAATCACTGACTCGCCGTTTTGGGGGTTTAGTGGCGGTGAATAATGTATCTTTTACAGTCAATCAACATGAGATTTTTGGATTAATTGGCCCTAACGGCGCTGGGAAAACAACACTGTTTAATTTGATTACAGCTTTTATTCCCCTTTCAAGTGGAGAGTTGCGCTATCAAGGTACTAATATTTCCCAACTACGCCCCCATCAAATTGCAGGTTTAGGCATTGCTCGGACTTTTCAAAATATTCGCTTATTTGGTGAATTGTCAGCGCTAGAAAATGTAATAATTGCCCGACATTTAGATAATAAAAGTAATCTATTAACAGGAGTTTTGGGATTACCACCAGCGCGTCGGGAAGAGAAAAAAAGCAGGCGAAAAGCTTTACAATTATTAGAAATGGTGGGATTGAGCGATCGCGCTGAGGAAAAAGCCAAAAACTTTGCTTACGGCGATCAGCGTCGGCTAGAAATTGCCCGTGCTTTAGCCTTAGAACCGCAAATCTTACTCCTCGACGAACCTGCGGCGGGGATGAACCCCAACGAAAAGCAGCAACTAAGTGAATTTATCCGTAGTCTGCGAGAACAGTTTAATTTGACAATTGTGCTGATTGAACACCATGTACCCTTGGTTATGGGTTTGTGCGATCGCATTGCCGTGTTAGATTTTGGGCAGTTGATTGCTTTGGGTGAACCATCTATAGTTAGAAACGACCCGGCTGTAATTGAAGCTTATTTGGGAAATGAATGATCACTAACTTGAGAATTACAAAATCTGTTGCAATTCCTCAACAATATTTGCAGTGACAATATTTCGTAAAATTGTCTTCAAACGCTCCAAATCCTGAATCTGGTTAATTTCTGGCATTAATTGTAAACCGCGATCGCTAAATTTCAACTCTAAATTAATTTCAATCGCAGAAAGTATTCCTCGTCGTTCTCCGCTTGTTTTCCCGCGTTCTTCTCCACGTGCTTCCCCTTCGCGCAAAATTTCTTGATACCAAGGTGACTCACGTAATACAGACATATCCCACCTCATGATTTCTTGAACGAGCGTATTCTCTAAAACAAACGTAGCAAAAAAAGCTAGAACTGTTTCCAGTTGTTGCGTTCGCCCTTGGCGTTAGCAAAGCCATCGCTTTCGTGTTTAATAAAAGCAAATTTGCTAAGTTTTTATATTGAAGTTGGGGAGTCGTTGATTTAATTTGGGCAGTCGTTGATTTAATTCGGGCAGTCGTTAATTGAATTCGGGCAATCGTTGATTGAATTCGGGCAGCCGTTGATTGAATTTGGGCAGCCGTTGATTGAATTCGGGCAGTCGTTGATTGAATTCGGGTAGCTGCAAAGGGCTTACGCACTCTTAAACGTGGTTTTCAGCGCTACTGTATTTTCCTCGTAGAGGAGTCGCACAGAAGCCCACACTCACCGTCGATAGCAGTGTGTAGAGTGTGTCACGCAGATATAATTGTGAGAAATTCGTCTAAAGAATTCACTGCGATCGCGCTATCCATTAAAATTTCTAATTGTTCTACATTTTTGCCCTCAAGCCTTACTTCTACTTCATGGGGAATTTCGCCAAAGCGTTGTTCCAATACTCGGATTAACTGCCGTCGCGCACCCTCTTGAATACCTCTTTGCTCAATCTCGTGATACCAAGGCGATTCTCGCAATATTGCCATATCCCACCTCATCATTTGTTGCACTAAAGGCGTTTCTAAAACAAAGCTAGCAAAAAATGCCAGCAATGATTCTAATTGGTTCAACTGTGCATCTGCTCGTAGCGCCTGTAATGCGCGTTGCACAACTGATACCTCTCCTCCTCCTCGCAGGATTGGCACAAAGGGTAACAACGATGGTAATGGTTGCTCAAACACTATTTCAGCATCGATTTCCCACAAATTAATCACGCGATAATCTTGGATGGCACGTAATCCCAAAAATTCCTGTTTGTAACTATTGACAATAGTTAAGGCGGATGGAGGCGGCAAAATATTGATCAGTACTGGATAAGTTGGCAATCGGTAGCGTTCTTGTGCCAAGGCAGCATAAGCTCTCATGCGTAGAGGCATCTGTGCTGTATAACGCAGTTGTAGTTCATTTAATACTAAAAAATCCCCGTGAGTGGCACTGTATGCCTTCACCAATACATCTGTTTCACGGCTAATCCACTGAAACTCAGAACCGAAAATTTCTTTCGCCACAACTTCAGGACGCTGTGTCACCCATTGTAACCATGCATCGGGAGCTAAATTAATTAGTCGTTTGCTACCAATATCTACTGCTTTTGCCACAGGACGCTTGATATCTTTATCAGTAATTAATAGTACATCATAAAGATTGCAGTATTCTGGCATTGGTTTTTAGGGTCAAACAAAAAGATTTTTGTTTTACTTTTAGTCGCCAGGGCTTTTCAAATATACTTTTAGACGGGCTTTTCTGCATCGCACTGTTTTAATAAATGTATGATTAATGTATGTTAGGTTTTGAATCAATATTTCTGTAAACCGCCGATGAAAGCCGATAGTAAACCAAATTATACAATTTTAGAAGTTCAAGAACTTGATGTAAATTATGGTGGTATCCAAGCTCTAAAAAAGATTAATTTAATTATTCAAAAAGGCGAAGTAGTTACTTTAATTGGTGCTAATGGTGCTGGTAAAACTACTACACTCCGCGCCATATCTAAAGTAGTTAATCCGAAGAGTGGCGTAATTTTATATAATGGACATAATATTACCCGTTGCCAAACTCACGAGGTTGTACAACTTGGTATCGCCCATTGTCCTGAAGGACGTAGAGTATTAGCGCGGCAAACAGTATTTGACAATTTACTTTTGGGTGCTTATATTCGCTCTAATCAAGCTGAGATTAAAGCAGATATTCAGCGTCAATTTGAGCTATTTCCACGTTTGTCACAAAGACGCAATCAACTAGCAGGAACCCTCAGTGGTGGTGAACAACAAATGTTAGCGATCGCACGTGCTGTTATGAGTAAACCACAACTATTACTGTTAGACGAGCCTAGCTTAGGTTTAGCACCTGCGATCGTCCGAGAAATCTTCTCAATTATTGAAAATCTTCGTGCTACAGGCGTGACTATTTTGTTAGTTGAACAAAACGCTAATTTGGCGCTACAAATTGCCGATCGCGGTTATGTCTTGGAAGCTGGTTCTATTACTTTATCAGGCGCAGCATCAGAATTAATTAGTGATGAGCGAGTGAAAAAGGCTTATTTGGGGTAAATAATTAAATGAAATTTTTGGAGATACAAAAAGATGATAAAATCACTAACTAAAATCTTTACTTTAGAAGAATTTTTAAAGCTTCAAGAAACAAAGCCTAGCTCAGAATATATCAACGGTCAAATTATTCAAAAGCCAATGCCACAGGGAAAACATAGTATTCTCCAGGGTGAACTAGTCAGTAATATCAATTCTGTAACCAAACCTCAAAAAATTGCCCTTGCATTTCCAGAATTGCGATGTACTTTTGGCGGACGTTCAATTGTCCCTGATATAGCTGTGTTTGCTTGGGAACGGATTTTATTAGACGAGCGTGGAGAAGTGGCAAATGTCTTTAAGACATATCCAGACTGGACAATTGAGATTCTTTCGCCTGAGCAAAGCCAGACTAAAGTAACTGGAAATATTCTACATTGTTTAAAACATGGTAGTCGCTTCGGTTGGCTAATTGATCCAGATGAGCATTCTGTTTTAGTTTATCCACCAAAGCAGCAACCAGAACTTTTACAAGAAGAACAAGAAATATTACCAGTTCCCGATTTAGTTAGCGATCTACAATTAACTGTAGGGCAACTATTTGGATGGTTAAAGTTATAAGCAATTGTAGAAATTCATATTTATCTTAATCTTATTGGATTTGTGAGAATTGCAACCCAGAGATCCCCGACTTCTTAAAGAAGTCGGGGATCTTGTTTCTGCGCGTTTGATTCAGGATTGCTATAGCCAATTGTGATGAATAAAACTACACTAACGGCACTGATAACTTTTCCAAATCATTTATATTGTTAATAATTATTACGATTTTTGTCTTATATTAATATTTGCAGCCCTCCTTGCAGATATCTATATATTTGTTTAGCGGCGAATTCTATTCACCGGAATCATTAAACCCATGAGTCAAATAGTCTGGATAGCAAGACACGCTAACCGTCTCGATTTCGTAAACCCCGATTGGTTTCTCACCGCCGAACGGCGCTACGATCCACCTTTGTCTGATGATGGTATGGTGCAGGCACAACAGTTAGCTAGACGATTGAAAAAAGAAAACATTGGTCATATTTTTGCTTCCCCTTTCCTGCGAACCGTACAAACGGCAAACGCAGTTGCAGAATTGCTCAACTTGCCAATTAAATTGGAAACAGGTTTGAGTGAATGGCTAAATCCAGTTTGGATGACGGAAGAACCCGAAAGACTGTCAACTCCAGCATTGGCAGAGTTATTCCCCAGAATTGACAGCAGTTATACCTCGCGCATCGCTGCCAAATATCCTGAAACTCACGAAAAAGTGCGAGAACGTTCTGGGCAAACTGCGAGATGTTTAGCTACTGAGTTCTTCCCAGAGGATATCCTGCTAGTAGCACATGGGGCATCTGTGTTGGGGGGAGCAATGGGGCTAGTGGGGGAAATTGCCAAAACAGAAGTCAAGGCTTCTTTATGTTCGTTGGTAAAAGTGGTACGCGAAGATCCAGAATGGTTCTTAGAACTAACGGGAGATACTTCCCATTTAACCCACATAGAAGAAGTTATTCGATTTGCTTAAACCTCTGATAGTTATTTGTGTTCATGACTTCTGCTAGGTTGGGTATATCCTACAAAAAAAGTAATTAATTCGCGAATAAGTTCTATGACTTTATTACTAGCAGGAGACATCGGCGGTACGAAAACTATTCTGCAATTGGTTGAAACATCAGCTTCACCAGGTTTACATACTATTTATCAGGAAAGTTACCACAGTGCTGATTTTCCCGATTTAGTACCGATAGTGCAGCAGTTTTTAATCAAAGCTAATACACCAATACCAAAAAAGGCTTGTTTTGCGATCGCAGGGCCCATTGTCAAAAATACTGCCAAACTTACCAATTTAGCCTGGTTCCTAGATACCGAACGGTTAGAAGAAGAATTGGGTATCCCACATATTTCTTTGATTAACGACTTTGCCGCCGTTGGCTATGGCATTTCAGGTTTACAAAAACAAGACTTGCTGACGTTGCAAGTTGGCAAATCTCAACCCGAAGCCCCCATTGGAATTATTGGTGCTGGTACTGGCTTAGGGCAAGGATTTTTAATTAAACAGGGAAACCACTATCAAGTTTTTCCCTCAGAAGGTGGACACGCTGACTTTGCCCCTCGAAACGAGATCGAGTTTCAATTGTTGAAATACCTGCTGGATAAACATGATATCCAACGCATTTCTGTAGAACGGGTAGTTTCTGGAATGGGAATTGTGGCGATTTATCAATTTTTGCGCGATCGCAAATTTGCCGCCGAATCACCAGATATTGCCAAAATCGTCAGAACTTGGGAACAAGAAGCTGGACAGGAAGAAAAAAGTGTCGATCCCGGTGCTGCTATTGGTACAGCCGCATTGCAAGGTAGCGATCGCCTTTCCGAACAAACCTTGCAATTATTTATAGACGCTTATGGTGCAGAAGCCGGCAATCTCGCCCTTAAACTCCTACCTTATGGTGGCTTATACATTGCTGGTGGGATTGCGCCCAAAATTCTCCCCTTAATCCAAAATAGCGGTTTCTTATTAAACTTCACCCAAAAAGGCAGGATGCGCCGCCTTCTCGAAGAAATACCTGTGTATATTATCCTCAACCCACAAGTGGGGCTAATAGGTGCTGCTTTATGTGCTGCTAGGTTATAACAGCTAGCATCATCAGTGAGATCAGCATCTCAAAAGGTAAAACTTATGACAGTTAAAAGTCTGTTGCCATTAATCGCCGCCACCTTTATCTGTGGTGGTTCTATTCTCGTGGAAGCGCGTCAACCTAAACCTCCGGCGGTTGTTGTCAAACCAACCGTCTCTAAAACCGTGCAGCCACAATGGAAGGTATACACCGCTCCAGATGGTCGCTTTACTATTTTGATGCCGGGAAGACCCAACAGAAATACCGAATTCCAAAAAACTTATATGGGGGAAATTACCTTAGAAATATTTGCCGCACAACCGCCAAAACAGGAAGTAGCATACATAGTTGTTTACAATGATTTTCCATATAGTTATGGTAAAATAACCGACCCACAAGCTGTACTGAATAATGCACGAGATATGGCTTTAAAGACTACGAAAAGCAATTTAATTAGTCAAAGAAATATTCGTAGTTATAATAATCATCCTGGCAAAGAAATTGAGTACATCAATTCTGGAGGAAAAATCACTAGAAGTAGAATGTATGTTGCCGAAGGAAGGTTATATCAAGTAATGGCAATAACTACAAAAAAACAGCAGAAGACATTAGCTAAAACTATTACTGGGTATTTAAATTCCTTCAATTTAGTTTTGAAAAAGTGAAATAACTAAACTTCTATCATGTTAGCCTTGGAATCAATTGTGCGGTTAATATAGCGCTTTTTCTTTGTATGCAATAAACTTTGACCTCACTTCAATTCCTCTTTCCTAAAAAGCTACGGTGGTGTAAACAAGTAGAATTTACCCCCCTTAATTCCCCCTTGGAAAGGGGGGAAAAAGAAATCTAGTTTCCTCCCCTTTATAAGGCTAAGGTGTACACACAAGTCTTTAAGAGTTGCCCCATAAGCTTTTGATCCCCCCAACCCCCCTTAAAAAGGGGGGCAAGAACCTCTCAAAGTCCTCCAATTTATCGGAGGATTTAGGAGGATCTACAATATTTTGGTTTTGTGGAGAGATGTGTGTACACCGTGGACTTTATAAGGGGAGGGTTAGGGTGGGGTAAAACTGATACTAAAACCTCGTTTTCTTACAGATTCCGCGATATACCACAAACTGGATAAAAAATTTTAGATTGTCGCTAACAATATTTTTCCATTAACTCCAAACTTCTAAATCCTAAAATCTGCTCTATTTTAATTATTTAATTTTTTTAGCTCATTTTATACAATTTATACGCTACTCAACCGCTTACTCAAACATGATTTCTAACGCTAGGATGTCATGATAGAAAATTGTTAGAAAAATTACACGCAACCAAGTGAAATAAATGGCTGATATTAGTGATCGTGCCGTAACTTCTGGTTCTTTTAGCACCCTAGTTGATGCAATCAAGGCTGCCAATCTCATAGATACCCTCAAAGGGGTTGACTCATTTATCGCCTCTGCATCTACAGACCAAGCATTCGCAAAGCTTCCAGCCGGTACTATAGAGACATTGCTTGAAAATCTTAATAAGATCCAGGAACTCCTGACGTATCACGTGGTTTCTGGTAAGGTGATGCCCATAAAGTCGGTTGAAAGTTCAAGTTTTAAAATTGACCCTTTCAATAGTTTCAATGCAGATTATAATTCACAGGCTCAAAATCCGATGCTGCTGATGATAACAGTGTCATCCACATCATTGTTGGTTCCTCGGTGAATAAATATATATATAGATAGGGAATAACATCTGTGAGTTAAAAACGATTTATAGTCCCTATCTCATTACTATAGGAATCCGGTTTGATTTTTGAAAAGATATGTAGTGCCGTGGTACAGCTAAAATACAATACAGTTCAGATAAGACCAAAACACTTGTAGAGACCGCGATTTATCGCGTCTCGAAAACCCAAAATTTTTGCCAGTAGCCCTTAACCCAAGCGTATTGAGCTAAAATATTTCGATCAAAAAATTTCTAAATAATTAGACATTTTATATATGAATATTTCTGAACTTTTGATTATCCTATACTTCCTTGAAGTATAAAATAATTCAGGATTTTTTTTAATTGATAATAAAATCATCTTTTTATGTTAAACCTCGTCTACCCTGAGAGCCGTAGTTTTGTAGCGACTGTCTTGAATGTCAAGTGCGATCGTTAACAAAAAACTGGAACTGTGAACATTGACGCAACTGGGGAACGCTGCGCTAGATTCGGTGGTGGCTGGTACGGGCATTGAGATTTTA
>NZ_JADEXT010000024.1:0-118168 GCF_015206985.1 Nostoc sp. LEGE 12447
CTATGTAAAATCTCAATGCCCGTACCAGCCACCACCGAATCTAGCGCAGCGTTCCCCAGTTGCGTCAATGTTCACAGTTCCAGTTTTTTGTTAACGATCGCACTTGACATTCAAGACAGTCGCTACATCTAATGCACTGTTTTAGCTGTGCCATGCCGCTACGAAATAGAAAATATATACAGGAGTTTTTAATCCTGAATTTTAGCTGTTTTTAGCCAAGATATTGAACCGTTAATTGCTATAAATAGCAAAATTATATACAAAAAAGCAATAAATTTAACTTCTTTAACGTAGTACAACCAAATACCAATAACATCAACGATGATCCAGTAATACCAGCTTTCAATCCTTTTTTGCACCATGAGCCACATAGCAGTAAAACTCATGATTGTTGTGAGTGCATCTAAGTAAGGAAAAGAAGCTTTTTCTAGAAATATTGCAGGGAGTAATAGGTGAATTTGACTCATCAAAGCTCCCGTTGCAAACGAAATTGCTATTGTGATTGCCGCAATCAAAACAATTTTACGCGGTGGACTATATCGAATCAGCAAAACTTTACCATAATCAGGTGTACTCCATCGCCACCAGCCATATACACTAACAACTAAATAGTAGATTTGTTCTAAAAAATCCGAATACAAACGGATTTGATAGAAAAGTGCCATATATAGCAATACACTTACTATCCCAACAGGCCAAGTCAGAATTTTTCTTTGAGAAATTAGCCACGCCGACCATAAATAAAAGACCGTTCCCAAGAGTTCTATGTAGCTCATGGGATATCCTATCAGATTGAAAGCTATAGTATTTACACTCCAAAATTCCAGCATATTGATGCACTTTATCAAATAATTTTATTGAAAAATAGCTCTCCTAAGTTGGTATACTTCTGGTAACAAGACAATACTTTTTTAACAATACTAATACGTGTATTGAGGTCGCCAGACAAGCAAAAAAATGGAATTTTTCTCACAATTAAATCGCTCTCAATTTGTTTTTGAAATATGCTACGGTTTGCTTCTCCAGAGCGATCCCAGGTATCATGGTAAGGTATATCTAGATCGCAAAAAAACACTAAATCATAGCGCGATATGGCTTGATGGGCAAGTTCTGCTAACTCTCGGGCAACAGTTTTGTGGTAATACAACGAAAATTGATAGGTTGTCAAGGCATTGGTATCTGTAAATAAGTACTGGTTTGCTTGCAATAATAAGGCTTCTTCACGTTCTAAATGCCCTTTGGCAATCTCCACAAGTTGCAAGAGCGAAAGTCGTCTGTTGATTTGATTTTTTTCCCAATACTCGCGCCCGTACTCCGGCATCCATACAGTGTTGTACTCTTTAGCTAATTGTGATGCAATGGTGGTTTTACCAGTTGAAGGAGCGCCCAGAAAAACAATGTTAGCGATCAGATCGCGGTATACATCAGGATGTAAATACTCCCGCAATGCGTAAGTGTCTGTTCTGACTTGCGTTCCTGAAATTGGAAAAATTTTGCGATCGCAATCCACAAGTCGATTAACTGCTCCTAGTGCCTGGCTTACGTGTTCGCCGTAAAATTCACTACAGTAAAAGTGGGTAATTTTTTTTGATTCCAGTTGTTTCAGAATGTAATCTTCATGCATTTTCTTAATCTCAGGAGTGTCCCCAACCTCAGTTGGGCCATCCCAAGCTTCAATCACCTGGATTTGGGGATAAATTTTCCGCAGCCAGTTTGCTCGAACGGTTAAAGGAATCGCAGTCACCTCTGGACACTCATAAATCATCACCAGCACTTCATCCATCTCTGCTAAAGCAGTTTCAATTACCAATTGATGCCCTTTGTGGAGAGGTGCGTATTTGCCTAGCGTGAGTCCGCATTTACCAGCCATAATTTTGACTTTCCTTAGCTTTATATTTGAATTACACTAATGTCTATTTAAAAAACTTGGAAACATTGGACTTATAACTTTTGGTTGATGAGCTTGTTAGTTAATTAGATGAAAATTTTGCTGTAATTTAGAAAATATTAAGCAAAAAATATGTCCAAGATCGCAATTATTGACTTGCAGCCTGACAATCAAGTTGAAGAACGTGAAGTGTCTGAGGCAGTTATGGCGGTAGTCATTGGAGGAATTCAAGTTAAGCTTCTAGGTAATAATATTCTGGATGCGACATTCAAGGGTTTTACATTGACGGTTTAAATTTGGCAACATATCGCTTGGGGAAGGGGTAAATTCAAACCTTTTCCCCTTAATCCAAAGAAGTTATCTACACACTAGTAATAATAAATACCTTTTATGGTGTGTGACTGCCGCCATACAATCACACAAGAAGACAAAGGTACTGATTCCTTTCTCTTGATCCTCTCTTTGGCAGAGGTATTATTTTTCAGACAAATTTTTTAATATACGGAATGACTCAAGTATGGTTACACTACCGACATAGTAATCACTGTTGGTGGAATACCGAACGATGTATAAAAATGTTAAAAGATTTACTGCTATTTTTCTGTTGGTCTTTCTGTTGATTGTTTCTATCAACTTTGCAGTAATTGCTCAAAATAGTTCAGATGGCCCTTCTGTAAATTTTGCATCGCCTCAGATATGTTCAGTGCCTCCTGGTCTGAAAACTCAACAAGTCATTGCCGACAATGGTCGTAATCTAGTTAAGATGGGCGATCGCATCAGGGTAAGAGTTGAAGGATTATCAGCAGCCATCAAAAATACAACGGCTAATCCCAGCAATTCATTTGATCCTCGACAATTAGTGTTGTACCTGGATGGTTATGAACTAGAGGATGTTCACGGAGAACCAGTCATCGTCATGGTTCCGGGTAAAGATCAACAAAAAATTGTTGATGATAATTGGTTAGCTTTTCGGCTTGAACGTACCGATTCGTCTCAAGCTGCATGGAATACGCTTCTTAGCCAGGCAAATAGATACAGTATTAACGTAATAGCGGGGGTAGGCTGTCCCAGAAAACTGGCGATTCCGGTGAGCAATCCTCTATTACCTCCTCAATTAAAAATAGTTCTGTTATCGTGGCGATTTTGGCTGTGTCTGCTTCTAGTACTGTCTATTATATTAATATTTATTAGATATTGCCGAAGCACTCTTCGTAGCCCTGGAATAGAAGGGGTTTACTCTAAAAAAGAGGTGATTGGTAGCCAAGAATTGTTGATTCCAGAAAAGGCGGAACTTGAAAAAGAAGATAGAAAAACCCGAATTGCTCAATTTTTTCTTGGTAGAAAAAAACTAAACAAAAACCCGTTCAGTTTATCGATATCTCAACTTGCTTTTTGGACATTTATCATTTTTGGCTCTTACCTGATTATCTATGGCATAACAGGGGATTATACTAATATTTTGACTCAACAATCACTAATATTATTGGGAATCAATTCTATCACTGCGTTTGGTACTTCCTTAATTGATGGTCAGGGTAATGAGAAAAAGAGAAAAGGTAGTCAACGCATTTCTGAAGGTTTTTTCTATGATATATTATCGGATATAAATGGAGTCAACTTTCACCGCTTCCAAACATTTATTTGGACAGTTGCGATTGGACTTTTCTTTGTTTGGGAGGTCATTAAAAATCTGGCAATGCCGGAATTTGATGAAACACTTTTGACACTTCAAGGAATCAGTGCTGCAACATATCTTGGGCTTAGAGGGCAAGAGCAGCATGGTATGACAAAAGAAGCAGAATCTACAACTATAGAAGATAACGCATCTGAACAACCGTTTCCACCAGCACAAGACAATCCACCAGAGAGTGATTCATCGATTCCTGCTGGTTAGGTTAACATCACAATCCAAATACCAGCAGTGTAACCTCGACAATTGCTGGTGCTACAGTCAAACGCACCAAGTCAGACATATCTACCAGTGTCAAAAATGCAAATTTAAAGTCATTTTGTTTTTCAGGAAAATTATTTGGACTGATGTCGTCTGAACGCTGCGGATAGGAAAGATTCACCTATTAACAGAGACTCATCGACGCTCAAATTTGTAGACTCAATCACCACAGCATCCGCACTAACTCTATCTCTTTTTTACTTGAGGCGATCGCCTCAAGTAAAATGGAGATCGCCCTATGATAGATTCAATCTCGATTTTATGAGCCATTTTTTGCTCTGCAAATTAATTAACTTAGAAGGTAATGGTTTGAGAAGAACAGGCAGCGACGCTACTAACTTTATAGTTGCATCAGGACAAGAAGCCAATTATAGTTCGATCTTGAATAGTCTATAGTGTAAATCTTATTGTCGCGGAAGTTATAAGAATTTGCACCTTCATTTGTAGTGCTTGAGCCACTTACTCCAATATTTACACTATCACTAAAGTTTTTAATGTAGACGTTATCAACTCCCCCAAATATAGTATCTAATTGCACTAGATATAGGGGATTGCAAAATGTTTCTACATCATCTAGACAAAGGTTAAAAATTACTATTTTAGCCATTAGACTATTTGGTAGTTCAGGATTTTATTGAAAAGCGTTTAACTGTGACTATATGTCCCTTAATCAATCTTTTTAGGCTACAAGACACACACATCTATACACACGAAGCAAAACATCGCGTGATCCTCCTAAATCTCCCTTTACAAAGGGTGATTGTAACATTTATTACCACCCTTAAAAAGGGGGGTGGGGGATCTAAAACCTTTGGGGCAATTCTAAAAGAATTGTATGTACACCGTAGCTTTTTAAGCGAGAGTAACCAGAATTAAAGTCACCCTTAGCAAGGGGGATTCAGAGGTATCTAAAACTTTTGATACTGAAAAGATAACTGTTCAAACATCCTCTTAAATGCGTTTGCCTTAGTGCCCCATCGAACCTACGTACATTACACCAAAATTATTGTAATTTGACCTTGAATAGTCTATGGTATTGAACTTACTATCATTAATGCTATAGCCACCTGTACCTACATGTTTAATGTCTCCTGTACCTGTGCTATTTATATTTACGGAGTCACTGTTATTGGATATATAAATGTACGGGGAACCTCCCCATACAGTAGATACTTCTGTAGGACTTAGATCGTCTTGCAATGCCTTTACACTAATATAGTGTAAACTTAAAACTACTATTTTTGGCATATTTTTATTTCCTTTCACAATATAAATGTAATTTCATTTTACATGATTAATTAAAACAGGTGTAATCTGATTTTTAAAATCTCTAGGAGTTAAGAAAAAACTATTAATTCGAGCAGCAATTTAGTTTTTTCTCAAATTTGGGATCTTGTTTACCTTCAATTAAAGAACTAAAGTACTGATTAGGGAAAACTCACAGGATTTCTAAAACCCTTGCTGGATAAGAATCTTGATGAAAAAATTGGCTAAATTCTAAAACTCGCAAACCTTTACTATGAAAGGATTATTAGCCTTTAGATGCGTTTACACTAGCGACATGGCTGTAAAGGTTGTCTCTTTCATATTGAAGTTCTCTTGACGTTAAAGCTAGCTAGTAAAGTACTATAACCTATTTTAATTTATTTTTTGTTTAGGCTCTATTAAGACATATTTGGCTTTTTTTTGTCTTAAAATATTAGATTTTTATCTAGTAGTTTTTAATCTACGTTGTCAAACTACCGAGCAATAATTAATACGATAAAAGTGATAAATAATTTATATATTCATCGCTAGTGCAATTCTTTTTGTACGTTTGTATATAGCACAGTTAAAATGCAGAGATTCCTTATACAGCATAGTATTTAATGATAAATAGCAAGTCATTATCTTAGACTATATAAGTTTAAATATCTCACTTTTGACAGTTAATTTTAAGACAAAACTAATTTGATTATGTCCTGAAAATTTATACATACAGCTATTTTTTTTATTAAATCTTTATATAAAATATTTTTTCAACATAAAAGCTTCATGCAAGAACTATTGAAAGTATAGTTGATAGTGTAAAAATTGAAGAGTCAAACCAACTCCTCAAAAAACAAGATGTACCGAAACAAGAGGATTTTTGACTAAATTAATGATTGTTGGACTCTGACTGCTGGTAAATAATCAGAGAACAATTTGCAATGTTGAAATCAAAAAAAATCTGATTCAAAAAAGTAATGCAATGGCTAAAATAGTAATTTCTGACTTACGTTCTATTGATATAGAAATATTTCTGCACGGGCTATCTCCAGTACAATTAGAGACAATATTCGGTGGTGCTTCTGATATCTACATAAGCAATGTTCCTGATAGTGTAATTGATCAATTATCTGATGTAACTAGTAAACTGTCTACATTGATTCCTTCGTTAAATTTGGATAATAACAAGTTTCTTACCGTTGACTTCTCAAAATTAAATATAAATTTTGTCTTTGCTAGTTAAAGGTCTCCTATAAACGCTGTATGGTAGTTCTGCACACACTTTCAGATTTCATCGACTGCGATTTTACTGTCAGCGATTTATCTCCGAGTTATTGGTACGAAGGGCGTTGTCTTGAAACTGGCGTAGGCGTAGCCAGTCGTAGACATCGCTTAAGATTACCCCGCACCTCAATGTCTGAAGCGATCGCTCACGGACTAATGCAACAACTTACCAACAATGACTGTTATTCTCGTGAAGGTAAGATGTATGGAGTACTGTTGGTTGAACTGCCTAATGGCGAACAACGGGTACTGAAAGCCTTTTCCGGTCTTTTGAATGGTTGCAGTTTGGTTGCGGGTTGGGTTCCACCAATTCCAGGACGAGACGAAGTTGCTTTAGAGGAAGCCCGCACTTTAGCTGAGTTGGATAAGATCAAACAGGAAATTCTTTGTTTGAAGCAACTAACCGAACGTCAGCAGTATGAAACCCTATCTGATGAATTTGAGCGACAGTTGCAAGCAATGAGCGATCGCCATCGTCATTGCAAACACCAACGACAGGAAAAACGTCAACAAATCTGCAATACGCTCACTCCAGAAGCACTCGCGATCGCCATTGAACAACTCGACGAAGAAAGTCGTCAGCAAGGAATTGAGCGACGACAACTTAAACGCCAGCAAAATGAAGTATTACAACCTCTCCAGCAGTTAATTGCAGCAACGGATGCGCGAATTAGCGAACTGAAACAACAGCGGAAAGCCTTATCGCGTCAATTACAAGCTCAGATGCAGGCTAGCTACAGCCTGACTAATTTTTCCGGGCGATCGCTATCATTACAGCAATTGATGCCGGGAGGTTCGCCCACTGGCACAGGTGATTGTTGCGCCCCAAAGTTACTGCATTATGCGGCAACACATAATTTAAAACCACTAGCAATGGCAGAGTTTTGGTGGGGTGCATCTTCAGTAAATCAAGATAAAATTCAGGGAGAATTTTATGGCGCGTGTGTTGAACGATGTCAGCCATTAATGGGGTTTTTGCTCTCAGGGTTAAGACCTAACCCCCCAGCCCCCTTGCCTACGTTCGCGCAGCGTCTCGAAGAGAGGGAAGGGGGAGTAAGAATCCCCTCCCCTGATAGGGTTTGGGGAGAGGTCACTTTACCCATTCTTTATGAAGACGAATGGTTAATTGCTGTAAACAAACCTGCTGGATTACTTTCGGTACCTGGCCGTTATCGCGATCGCCAAGATAGTGTTTTGAGTCGCTTACGTCATCTGTTACCCGATGGGATGGCGCTTGCATCTGTGCATCGCCTAGATCAGGAAACTTCTGGGGTTTTGTTGTTAGCACGCGATCGCCAAACCCATAAGCAACTCAGCCAGCAGTTTCAGCAACGCCAGGTTCACAAGGTTTATGAAGCAATACTTTCCGGTGTTGTGGTAGCTGAACAAGGTGTAATTGCCTTGCCATTATGGGGAGATCCTGAAAATCGCCCTTATCAAAAAGTTGATTGGCAAAACGGTAAACCCAGCTTGACAAACTTCCAGGTAATATCGAGAGAACAAGATTACACCCGCGTAGAATTTACACCGCTAACAGGACGCACCCATCAATTGAGGGTTCATGCGGCTGATGTGCGAGGACTTGGGATTGCTATTTTAGGCGATCGCCTTTATGGATGCGATGCAGTTACCAGTCGCTTACATCTACACGCTAGAGAACTTCATTTTGAGCATCCACAGTTAAAAAAAACCTTGTATTTAAAAGCGATTACACCCTTTTGACGGAACTCCCAAGAATCAAAGTATAGCTTTGTCTGCCCTAACAGTAGCCCTTTCAAGGTGACTAGTAAAATCTCTTATCTTTTCTCAGCGCTCTCAGCGCCTCTGTGGTTAAAAAAATACTTTTAAACCGCAGAGGCGCAGAGGACACAGAGTATAGAGCTTAAAGAGGAATTTATTGACCAAAATTTTTACTCACTTTGAAAGGGCTAGCCCATTGCTTTTTTAATTTGTATGTGATAATTTTTGCTTGTAGTTAATTCAACGGTTATCCGACCGATTTGCCGTACTTACGGAAATTAATATCACAGCTAAAAAACTGCACAATAAACCTATCCAACGAATTATTGTGAGATTACTTCACAAGATTGCCTGATCTATCCTTGAAAATCCCTAGTGAGTGGTAAGAACGAGAGTGCTGGAGTTTACTTTTAGACTCTCATTCTTATCTTTTCTTTAATCAAAGGAGTAAAAAAAAGTTGTTGGCCCAGTTCAAAAAGTTATTATTTTTATTGCCACAACACTCAATCAAATACCTTCATAGCTTATTAATTAGCGCTATCCGGATCAATGCATAGCGATTCCTCTATGAGTAAACCTGCTCTATTTGTATGTAAAAAATTTGCTGTTAATCTAGCTGGTGCAGGCAAGGATCTGTTATTAAAAGTATTGGAAAAAAGAATATTCCGAAACAGAAATTTCACTATGTCTTCTTACCTCCAACTATTTAAGTAGAAAAGATAAATGGAGAACAATTCCCAATTCCCAATGTAAAAAGAGATGCACCATGCCAATTGAATTTATTGGAATGATTGGAACACGACAGATATCTGAGTTAGATGGGCCAAGAGTTGCAATCACTGGAGGTTCCATAGATGCCGCTTATGTTCGCAAATTTGCTCAAGCACATGAAGATGGTGGCTTTGATCGCGTACTGGTTGGTTATGGTTCAACTGGCCCTGATAGCTTAACTGTGGCATCATTTGCGGCGGCTGCAACAGAACGGTTGAAGTTTTTAATCGCTCATCGCCCTGGTTTCGTGGCTCCTACGCTCTTTGCACGCAAGACAGCAACTTTGGATCATTTTACTAATGGTCGCATCGCCGTACACATTATTACAGGTGGTAGCGATGCTGAACAACAACGCGATGGTGATTGGCTTGACCATGATACTCGCTATCGCCGTACAGATGAATATCTTGACATTGTACGTCGAGTGTGGATGAGTGATACTCCCTTCGACTATGAGGGCGAATTCTATCGGGTGAAAGATGCTTACTCAGATGTGAAGCCTCTGCAACAGCCCCATATACCTGTGTACTTTGGAGGTGCTTCTGGTGCCGCAGTACCTGTGGGTGCAAAGCACAGTGATGTATACGCTATGTGGGGAGAACCCATTGCAGCAATTAAAGAACGGGTACGTGAAGTAAAAGCTGTAACACCACAGGGGCGATCGCCACGGTTCAGTGTATCTTTGCGGCCAATCTTGGGTGATACAGAAGAAAAGGCTTGGCAACGGGCACATTCAATTCTGTCGCGTGTTAAAGAAATTCGGGCGGCAAAAACAGACAATCAACCGCCGATAGCTCCCAGCTTGAATTCAGCACGCCCGCAAGCAGTGGGTTCCAGTCGTTTATTACAGTTTGCCCAAGAAAGCGAAATTTTTGATAAGCGCTTGTGGACTCCAATTGCTGCCGCTACTGGTGCTTATGGTAATACTACTGCCCTCGTTGGTACGCCGGAGCAAGTAGCAGAGTCCCTTGTGGATTACTATGATGCGGGGGTAACTACTCTATTGATTCGAGGATTTGATCCATTAGAAGATGCGATCGCTTACGGTCGTGATGTGATTCCCTTAGTTCGGGCAGAAGTGCAACGGCGGGAGCGACAAGCAGCTGTCATTGCTTAGTGCAGCTTTGCCTAATTAATACCTTAGTGTTTTGAAACACAGATGCGCTTCGCCTTCCTACAAAGTAGGTACGTAGAATTTTTTCAAGTAATTTAACTACTCCCCATTCTCCGTTTCAAATATTTGAATACTGCTGTAAATAATTTGATTATTCCAAAATTGCATGACTAAAGTATTGATTCTCGATGCCAACCAAGAACCATTGTATCCAGTACGCATCAGCCATGCTAGGCTGCTATTGTCACAAGGTAAAGCTACCGTATTCCAGCGATATCCCTTTACTATCATTTTGAAGGAGTCTTTATCTAATTTAAAAATTGAGCAACTTGGCTTCAAAATTCACCCTAATATTAAAATCACTCGTAATTGAATTCTTAACTACGAATTACGAATTAGTTAATCTTAGTCGCCTCCCAAACCGAGGAATTATAGATGACGAACCACACTATCTTGGAACCATTGCCAGAAGACCAATGGTTTATTGAGAGTCAGGAACTACGATCCTTTGTAGCAACAGTGCGGGAAATTAGCGCTCTCACTGCTGGCGATCGCACACAAACTCTCGCTAGATTAGAACCCTATTTTCAAGAACTACTTGCCCAACAGGAATGGCTATCTGAAAAGTTTGCCCAAATTAATCCTGAAAGCAAGATGGGTGGTGGTATAGGTCAGTGGCTACTTTATCGCGCCAAAGATCGTTCTCTGTCAGTCTTCAGTTTGGTAATTCCCCCAGGTTCTACGACTCCCGTCCACGATCATTTAGCCTGGGGATTGATTGGTTTATACAAAGGCAATCAAGAAGAAACAGTCTACCGCCGTGTAGATAACGGCGATGCTGAAGGACATGCACAATTACAAGTAACTGAAGTGCGATCGCTTCAACCAAGCGATATCTACCGCCTTCTCCCCCCAGACGGTGATATCCACGCCGTCAAAACTACATCCCAGAGCGCATCTGTATCTATTCATATTCTGGGTAATGATACTGGTTGTATTTTGCGTCACCAGTTCATTCCAGAATCTCATAGCGTCAAATCCTTTCGCTCTGGATATTCCAACGCTCCCTGTAAAGAGGAAAAAGAACATGTCTAGGTATAGTAGACCACAAGTCCCTGTATTCGAGCGAGTTGAAGACGAACGCCTGCACCGCAAGCAACGCCTAGCCGCAGCCTTTCGCCTATTTGGTAAATTTGGTTTCAGCGAAGGAATCGCAGGCCATATTACGGCTCGCGATCCAGAATTTACAGACCATTTTTGGGTCAATCCATTAGGAACATATTTCGGTCATATCCGAGTTTCTGACCTGCTCTTAGTTAACAGAGAAGGTGAGGTGGTTAAAGGCGATGCTGAAGTGAATAGAGCTGCTTTCGCCATCCATTCTCAGATTCATGAAGCTCGACCTGATGTCATCGCGGCGGCTCACGCCCATTCAATTTATGGTAAAGCCTGGTCTAGTTTAGGTCGTCTCCTTGACCCTTTGACTCAAGATTCTTGTGCTTTTTACGAAGATCATGCCCTGTTTGACGATTTCACCGGTGTGGTTTTAGAAACTTCTGAAGGTCAACGACTGGCGCAAACCTTGGGGGACAAGAAAGCAATAATTCTCCGTAACCACAGCATTTTAACTGTGGGACAGACGGTAGATGAAGCTGCCTTTTGGTACATTAGTTTAGAGCGATCGTGCCAAGCTCAACTGCTGGCAGAAGCTGCGGGTAGACCTACTATTATCAAACACGAAACAGCCCGTTTAACACAAACTCAAGTGGGGTCACGTATCAGTGGGTGGTTCAGTTTCCAGCCCCTTTACGACAGAATTGTACGTGAAGAACCTGATTTGCTGAATTAGTAATATATTTTTTGATACTAGGATAATAAGTAAGGAAGTATTAGTTTTTCTACTTTCCATTCTTTTTATTAAAGCAACAGGCAACAGGGCAGGTGTTGGATCTAATACGGTTCGGATAAGCTTTTTTGATGATACGCCCTAGATCATAAAGACACGATAAATCGCCGTCTTTACAATAATCAGTCCTTTGTAGAAACGGCGATTAGATCGTGTCTCTTGGCTTAACCGAACCGTATTGGGTGTTGGACGGGATTTAAAACATCGTCCAACACAATGCTTGTCACCTCGACCAAAAGTTGGTCAAATTTTCCTGAAATTATTTATATACTCCGGTAAACCTATAAGTTTATAGTATTCATATAGCTCAGAGAAATCATTTTGATGATTAACCTAATCTTTCGCCGTTTCATTGCCAAGTGGATATCGTTGGTAAAAATCAGGAATATCCCATTTAATAATCAGCACAAATTATTCTTTTCTTCTCCTTTGCCAATGACGGGGGCTTTTGTTACAGGGCTGTGTCTGAGCGTGCTATTTGCTGCCTGTTCATCGCCATCGACTGTTAGTTCTTCTAATCCTAGTGCGACATCTGTTAGTAATTCTGCTTCCAGTAAAGCCACAGTATTAAGATTTGGCTATCAGAAATCGAATATATTGCTGAGAAACAAAGGTGTCTTAGAAAAGCGTTTGTCACCAAATGGAATATCTGTAGAATGGATCGAATTTCCGGCGGGGCCACAATTACTAGAAGCCATGAATGTGGGTAGTATTGACTTCGGACACGTAGGAGAATCACCACCAATATTTGCTCAAGCAGCAGGAGCATCATTAACTTACGTCGCTGGTATTGCTTCTAGTCCTGCTGGTTCAGCAATTCTTGTTCCTCAGAATTCTTCAATTCAAAAACTTACTGACTTGAAAGGTAAAAAAGTTGCTTTTCAAAAGGGTTCTAGTGCCCACTTATTGTTAGTCCAAGCTTTAGAAAAAGCGGGATTAAAATATACAGACATTGAGCCTAAATATTTGCCGCCTGCTGATGCCCGCGCTGCATTTGTCAAGGGTAGTATAGATGCGTGGGTAATTTGGGACCCGTTCTATGCAGCCGCTCAAGAGGCAACTAAAGCCAGAGTTCTGATTGATGGGACAGGAATTAATAAACAGGGAGGATATTATTTGGGAACCCGTAAATTTGTCACTGAAAATCCCCAAACTGTAAAGGCAGTTTTAGAAGAAATTCAAAGCCTAGAAGAATGGTCTAAACAGCATCGAGAAGAGGTAGCACAAACTCTATCATCTGTGCTAGCAATTGACATAGCAACAATGAGAAAAGCTACTAATAGGCGAACTTTTGGAATTGTGCCAATTGATAATAATCTGATAGCTTTACAACAAAAGGTTGCTGATACATATTATCAGTTGAAGCTGATTCCTAAACAAGTTAATGTCAAAGATGGAGTACTAACGCAAGAGCAATATGCTGCATTTTCACCAAAGATTTAGACCAGAATCATAAATTTGCTGTAGAGGCATAACCATGTGTAGATGTATGCCTCTACAGATGGAATTGGTGTTAGTAATAAAATATCGGAAAAATTGGGAGTTGATTATGACTAATCCTATAGAACTACTGCGATCGCGCTACGGTGAAATTCCCTTCAATCCCGAAGAATGGAATGATTCTCTGACGGCACTATTATCTCATCGTTCCATCCGATCTTATCTATCCGATCCTTTACCAGAGGGAACTCTGGAGTTGTTAATTGCAGCCGCCCAATCTGCATCTACTTCCTCTAATTTACAAACCTGGAGTGTGGTAGCAGTTGAAGATCCAGAACGCAAAGAAGAATTATCTAAATTAGCAGGAAACCAAGCACATATTAAGCAGGTTCCTTTATTCTTGGTTTGGTTGGCAGACTTGGCGCGTCTAAGTTACGTTGCTGACAGTCGCGGCATATCTCATGATGCGCTAGAATACTTGGAAATGTTTGTGATGGCAACAATCGATGCAACTTTGGCGGCGCAAAATGCAGCAGTTGCAGCTGAGTCAATCGGTTTAGGAACAGTGTATATCGGTGGAATCAGGAACCGCCCGCAAGAGGTAGCAGAGATATTGAATTTACCCTCCTCTGTTTATGCTGTATTTGGGTTATGTGTAGGCTATCCGAATCCAGAGGTAGAAGCAGCGATTAAGCCAAGATTGCCACAATCAGCCGTGTTGCACCGCGAAACTTATAAATTGTCAGAGCAAGAAGAAGCGATCGCTCACTACAACGACATCATCAAAGAATTCTATACTGAACAAAAGATGAATGTCCCTGGTGATTGGTCAGAACACTCAGCCCAAAGGATCGCAACTGTTGAGTCATTGAGAGGACGCGATCGCTTGCGGGAAGCTCTCAATCACCTTGGCTTCAAGCTACTGTAAACAACAAAAATCAAGATTATGGATTTGCAACTCCGTGGCAAAGTCGCCTTAGTAACTGCTGCTAGTAAAGGTTTGGGCAAAGCTACAGCGAGACAATTTGCCCGTGAAGGTGCAAAAGTTGCCATCTGCGCCCGTAGTGAGTTAATTGACACAACTGCTGCGGAAATTGCAAGCGAAACAGGTACAGAAGTGCTATCTCTGCGTGCCGATGTTACCAGTCAAGCAGATATTGAGCGGGTAATTAATGCCACAGTAGAGAAATTCGGCGGGTTGGATATCCTCGTTACCAACGCCGGAGGCCCACCCGCAGGTACTTTTGACGATATCGATTTGGCAACTTGGGAAACTTCGATCAACTTGACTTTGCTAAGTGCGGTACGTTTGGTAAAGTTCGCTTTACCTCACTTACGCCAATCTACCGCACCAGCGATTCTGACCATCACCTCAACCTCAACTAAACAACCAGTCCAAAATCTCGTGTTGTCTAATTCCATTCGATTAGCAGTGATTGGTTTAACTAAAACTCTCAGCCAAGAACTAGGTAGCGATAAAATTCGCGTCAACAGCATTCTACCAGGCTGGACATATACAGAACGGGTGGAAGAATTAATCAATGCGCGGATTGCTAAAAGTGGTGAAACAAAAGAAGCAGAAATTGCTAGAGTCAGTGCGACAGTTCCTTTAGGTCGTATTGGGACACCAGAAGAGTTTGCCAATGTTGCTGTCTTTCTGAGTTCACCAGCCGCATCCTTTGTGAATGGAGTCATGCTGCAAGTAGATGGCGGAGCTATTCAGGGCACATTTTGAGCTTTGACAACTAATTTTAAGTAAGTTGGCACAATAAAATAAAACTATGTAAAGAAATGAACTAGGCTAAAACCCTTGTACTTATTGCCTATTGCCTATTGCCTATTGCCTTATCCCAAAGACAGTTATTTTTTATGCCCACTTACTTATAATGAAGTTGATATTCGCTTCAAGCGCATCTGTATATAATTAAGCAATCTATTCTGATTTACGGGTAATTCATGAATTACCCATACAGTCTTTTCGAAAAATTATACCCAATTTTCTAACGAAAATTCGAACCTGTCAAAGTCAGAACGGGGCTTTAGACCCAGTTTTTTGGTAAAGTCGTGAACCTGTTGTTCCAGGAATTGTGTAAAATATTCTCCTGACCAGATGTTAAAATCCCTTATACAAATGAAGGGTTCTAGAATGCCCCGAAAACTTTCAGTTACCCTGAAGATAAAAGGGTTATATCTCTTGCCAAAGTACTAAGCACATCTGAAGTATTGCTTTATTTTCTTTTGTTTGCCTGTTTTTGGGGCAAAACGGAGGGTGAGGGCAATATTTATTAACGCAGCAAAAAAGTTAGAAAACTATGCACGGATTGCTAAAACGTGCCTGGACGCAGAAGAGGGTTAAATGCGCCGTCGCACCCCTGTGAAGCGTCAAGAAATAGCTGATTAAATAGAATTTTAACCGATTTAATCATATATTTTGTAGCAGATACTTGTGGAAAAGCAAATGCTAGGTGTAAATGTTGTTATGAAAGTTGGCGATCGCGTCCGCGTTAAAGATTCGGTAGTAGTGTATCATCATCCTGAACATCGGAATCAGGCTTTTGACATCAAAGGCATAGAAGGCGATGTAGTCAATATTGCCACCCAATGGCAAGGCAGACCAGTCAGCGCTAATCTGCCGGTTGTAGTCCAGTTTAGTAAAAAGTTTAAAGCCCATTTACGTGAAAATGAGTTAGAAGTCATCTAAATCACTTATCGGCGGCGAAACCACTGAAAAATATTCAGTTCGCCGCGCATTCTTTTTAGCTCTTGGCGGTTCTGCTCTGCTGTTGCATAATACCACTCACAATAACGCTGAAACTCTGACCTTGAGCGAACTTCGTGGTAGAACTGGTGAGTTGTTTGGTAAGCAGCAAAAGCTTCCTCAACTTGGGGTTGAGGTGATGGCATAATATAAGGTAAGTTTTTAGACATAAAGTTAATTTAGTTAGTCATTTGTCATTAAGAATTTGAAGTTAAAACTTTGGAATTTAGGCAATTACGGCATTTTATAATTAATAACTCATAACTCATAATTCCCAACTCCTGACATTATTAAATCCAACCGCGTAAGCGATAAATCAAAGAACCAATGTACTCTTTTAAAGCGCTAGTAAATTGGTGCAAGTTGTCGGTATCAGGTAATAAATTTAGTATAGCGGCTTTGGGAGTGCCACCAAGTTCTTGCAGTTCACCCTGACTAACTAAAAAGTCTGTGGGTGCAGGAATAACATTAATTCCTTGACGCTGAAAAATGTTAAGCGATCGCGGCATGTGCATTGCCGAAGTAACTAATAATACTTGATTGATGCCACGAGATTCTAAAATTTTTCGGACATTTACAGCATTTTGATAAGTATTGAGAGATTCAGGTTCCTGAACAATTGCCTCAGATGGAATACCAATAGATGTGAGTATTGTTGCCATATCTGCCGACTCTGGTGAACCGCCACCACGCCAATCAATGCGGCCCCCGCTTAGAATGATTATAGGCGCTCTTTTTTGGCGATATAGTTGTGCAGCATAAATCACGCGATCGCCCGATTCGCTCAAATCGACGGTAGGTCTTGGGGGAAAAGCTGATTTGGTTGCGCCACCCAAAACCACAATCGCTTCTGCAACTGGTATTTGGGCGAGTGGCAGATTTTGCCATTCTAGCGATCGCACTAATGATTTAGCGATCCAAGCGTTACTACAAAATAGCAATAAAGTTAGGGCAAAAGCAATTGCGATCGCCGCAGTGCGCGGTCGTTTCCACAAGGTGATTAATGCGACTACCAAACTTACACAGGCTAATCCTAGTGGATAAAAAAATAGTGGCAGTAATTTGGAAAGATATAAAAACATAGTGGGGAATGGGGAATAGGCAATAGGCAATAAGAACTGAGAAGGAAGCAGGGTAAGGATAACTATTGATTATTGACTAATACCCAATGCCCCAATACTGCTCGGGTTTTGGATTTTTAACTCGGAATTGGGTTTGGGGAAAAGGTTAAAGGTTAAAGGTTTTTTCTTTCCCCTTTTCCCCAAAACCCGACAAGTATTGCCCAATGCCCCATGCCCAATTCCCAATTCCTAAATTACTACCTTTCCCAAAACTTGAAATTGATACTACTTCCAGGAGCGCGACGGTAACGGCGGGTGTTTCTTCTTGTTTGCCGTTTGTTGATTCTGTCGTTTGTTGGTTCAACTTCGCCCTCTTCTAATTCTTCAACTTGCAACTGAGTTCTAGTTTCTTCCTTACTTCCCCACCAAGCAGTAATCCAGCCTCCAGCTAAAGCGCCTATTCCACCCAGCAAGATACTCGTGGGTGCTGGATAGCCTAAATATACAAAGCCAAGCATGAAAAATAACCAGTATTTTAGTCCTGTATCAACACCATCAGAGGAGGCTACATTTGGTGCTTGGGGGCTATTATCGGTTACATTGGTGATCCAACTGAGGATGAAACCGCCCATGATTCCTAAGAAGATACTTAGGGCTGGCGCGGAGCCGGTCATTATTAATATAAATGTTAAAAATGCCCCAAACAACAACTGAGAAAAGAAGCTGGGAGAAATACTCAAAAAGTCGTTCTTTTTGTCTGCCATATAGTAAAAAAAGGCTATCAACTAGATACCAATTCGTAGTTCGTAATTTTCGATTCAATTACGAATTACGTTAGCATAGCGCTAGCAAGTCCGCGACCTCTATGAGGAAGCAAGATACGCACAGCGTCTCCTAGAGAGCGTCATTACGAATTACGAATTATTTTAATTGTGCCTCTTGTGATTGAGTTGTATCCAAAATCTTTACGTAGACTTGTTCTTGTTCAGTGAAAGGTTCGGCTTGTTTGATTTGTGAGGCTAATAAATCGGCGGTAGCATCAGCAATATCACCAGTGCGGTTGTTCAGACGCTCTTTTAGAACTTCTAGCGGTGCTGTGCATTGGATAATCTGAAGGGGAATTTCGTGTTTTGTAGCTTGAGCGATCGCTTCTTGCCGTAAATGCTGTTTATCATACTTGGCATCCAAAATCACTGAAAAACCTTGTTTAGCCAGGATAATTCCCAATTCCAGCAGCCTTGTGTAGGTTTTCTCAGTCATCTCAGGCGTATACAAATCATCGCCACCTTTTTGCCACAGGGAAATTCCTCCTAAATGTTTCCGCACCGCATCAGAACGCAGGTGAATCGCTCCCTGTTGACGAGCTAAATGCCTTGCTGTGGTACTTTTGCCAGAACCCGACAACCCCGACATCAAAATTAGCTCTCCAACTTTTGGTTTAGTGTACTCCCAAGCCTGTTTGTAATACTCACTGGCGGTTTTTGTCGCCTCTTCCTTTACCGCCGCGGGTACACCTGGATCGTCTAGCAAAAATGATGTCACCTTCGCCCTGACATAAGCCTGACGACTTAAATATAAAGGCAGCACTTGTAAACCTTCCCAGTCTCCAGTTTGCTCTATGTAGGCATTCAAAAACGCATTACCCAAGTCTTTGCGTTGCCGTGCTTCCAAATCCATCACCGTGAACGCCACATCATACATCACATCGACAAAACGAAACGGCTCGTTAAACTCAATACAATCAAACAGCAAGATTTTGTCGTTCCACAGGGCAATATTTCTCAGGTGTAAATCCCCGTGGCATTCACGAATATAATTGTTGTGAATTCTACTAGCAAATAATTCTGAACGTTCGGCAAAAAACTTATCTGTATATTGCTTTGTTTCTATAAATTGTTCCTGAGTCTGGGGGCCACCAATATAATTCTCAGTTTGCTGATAATTCTCATCAAAGGCAGCGCGGACTTTTCGCACTTCACCGAAACTGCGAATGTAATCATTCGTCTGTGCTTCGGCATGATATTGAGCTACTACCCGTCCCAACTTATCTAGGCGTGTCTCATCTAACTTACCCTGTTCAAAAAGCGTACTCAGTAGCGACTCTTGAGGAAACTGCCGCATTTTCAGCACGTATTCTACAGCCTCAGCAGTTCCCCCTAACTGGTATTGCTCCCCTACCAAAGTTATAGGCAAAACTTCTAAATATAGTTCACCAGCACCCCTCTGATTTAACCGCAACTCTTCTTGACAAAAATGCTGCCGTTTCTCTAAGGTGGAAAAGTCCAAAAAGCCAAAATTCACAGGTTTTTTCAGCTTATAAGCGTAATCCCCAGTCAGCAGCACATAAGAAACGTGAGTTTGAATTAGTTCAATGGGTTCTGTTACCGCATGGGGATAAAATCCAGGCTGCAACATTTGCTGAATTAAGGCTGGAAGAGTCGCTTCTGTCATCTCTGTCCTCTGCGCTCTCTGCGCCTCTCCGGTTCAAATACAAAAAAACCAGGAGTTTCCCCCTGGTATCATCAGAAATTATTACACAGTTTATTTAGCTTAAGAAGCTGTTTCAGTTTCTATGCCAGCATCATCAGCACTAATTTGCGGTGGCAAAACGCTCACAACAAGTCTTTCCGATTCAGCTAGAGGTGTTACACCTTCAGGAAAAGGTATATCACTAATACTCAAACTGTCTCCAATTTGCAGGTTAGTGACATCGATTTCAATTACATCTGGGATGTTTTCTGGCGCACAACTTACTTGCAATTCGGTGATTACGGTGTCTAACACACCACCCTCTTGTTTAACACCAACAGCAGTTCCCACAAAACGCAGGCGCACTTCTACAGTAGTATCGCCGTGACCAGCAACCGCGAAAAAGCTGAGGTGGTAAGGTGTACCTTTTGCTGGATGGATCTGAAGTTCCCGCAATAAAGCTTTGCCGCGCCAAGGTGCATCAGCAATGTTTAATTCAATTAAGGTATTGTTGACTGAAACTCTTTTGAGCAAACGTTCAACAGTTTTAGCCTCAATGGTCAAAGAAATGGACTCTGTACCCTTATGACCATACAAATTGGCAGGTATCAATCCAGAACGGCGCAAAGCTCTTGGCTTGCTGCCTTCTGGACGTTTTAGAGATTCGACTGTAATAGCCATAGAAGTTGTCCTTTGTCAGTTGTCAGTTGTCATTTGTCATTTGTCATTTGTCAGTTGTCATTTACTAATGACCAATGACTAATGACCAATGACTAATTTACGCACTTAGCAAGGTAGCAGGTGTGCCGTCAGCCTGCAATAAAGCGCGTTTGGGCCCGTGGATGGGGTCTTCTACGATTATTGTTTGATCGCGGCTTGCTCCTAGTGAGACGATCGCGATCGGGACTTCCATTAATTCAGCGAGGAATTTTAGATAGTCCAGTGCTTGCTGTGGCAAGTCTTCCAGGGTGCGGCATTGAGTTGTTGACACTTTCCACCCTGGTAAGGTTTTGTAGATGGGGCGACATCTCGCAAATTGACGAGAACTGGTGGGGAAGTGTTCGCTACGTTGACCATCTATGTCATAAGCTACACAAACTTGAATTTCCTCTAATTCATCGAGGACATCCAGTTTGGTCAGCGCCATACAATCCATGCCATTAATCCGCACGGCATAGCGACCAATGACCGCATCAAACCAGCCACAGCGCCGTTTGCGTCCGGTGGTTGTGCCAAATTCGGCACCGCGATCGCACAACAATTCTCCTAACTCTCCATCCAATTCCGTGGGAAATGGCCCCTCTCCCACCCGCGTTGTGTAGGCTTTCGACACGCCAATTACCCGGTCAATCATTGTCGGCCCTACCCCTGTACCAACGCAAGCCCCCCCAGCAACAGGATTAGAGGAGGTGACATAAGGATAAGTTCCATGATCTAAGTCAAGGAGCGTACCTTGTGCGCCTTCAAACAAAATATTGCGCCGTCGCTGAATCGCATCGGATATTTTTAACGATGTATCAACAACGTGAGGTCGCAAGCGTTCTGCATACCCCAAATACTGCTCAATAACCTCTTGTGGATCTAGAGGCGGCAAGTTGTAAAGCTTTTCTAAAATGACGTTTTTATAATTAATCGTCCACTCTAACTGCTCACGTAGCTCATCCGGGTTCATCAAGTCTAAAACTCGGATGCCTGTACGTTCAGATTTATCAGCATAAGTCGGCCCAATGCCCCGACCTGTTGTTCCGATCTTATGGCTTCCCCGTCGTTCTTCAGATGCCTGGTCAATCAACCGATGATAAGGCATCGTTACGTGGGCTGTCTCAGATATCAGCAGGTGGTCAGTGGAAATATTTAGTTCTTTTAGTTGGTCGAGTTCTGCAATCAAAATCTGTGGATCGATTACTGTTCCACAGCCGATAATACAATCGGTATTTGGATACAAAATACCAGAGGGAATCAAGTGTAGTTTAAAGGTCTGACCTTTAACTACAATCGTGTGTCCAGCATTGACACCCCCTTGGTAACGTACCACAACATCTGCGGAACGGCTGAGTAAGTCAGTTATTTTACCTTTTCCTTCATCGCCCCATTGGGCACCTATGACAATGACGTTAGCCAAGAGCTTATATTAAGAAGTAAAGTTTCCACAAACTATAATTATTAACATATTATGTGGATCGTGTCAATAATCAAAATCTGCCAACTTATTGGGGTATTTAGGGGTGGGTTTCAATACTTGTCGGGTTTTGGGGAAAAGGGGAAGGTGGGGTCCCCTCTGGGGATAAGGGGCGGGGGAAAAGGGAAAGAAAAAACCTTTAACCTTTTCCCCAAATCCAATTCCGAGTTAAAAATGCAAAACCCGAGCAGTATTGGGGTGGGTTTTAGATTTTTGATTAAACAGACTCACCATTTTACTCTCGCAAAAAGGGCAACGACGGGAATTGCACCCGTATCTCCTGGTATACTCCAAGGAATTCTACTTTTTGAACTACGTTGCTGGGGCAGCGAACCGAATCGAACGGCTGTCTTTCGCGTTGAACGGCGGACGCTTTACCATTAAGCTACACTGCCATAAATTACCAGTCTATTTCTGTATAGTCTTTAAATAATCTAGCAAAAGGTGTTTTACCTTGGTTAATTCCTAGATAAATTGGGTCGCAAATGCGTGCAGCAGCATCATTGACATCAAAGGGAGGATAAACGCCACGTTCTTGCATGGATTTTGCTTGATGATAGGGGTGTTGGAAGCTAATCCATCCAGGGTCTACTGCATTCATAAAAATACGATGTTTGGCGTATTCTTTGGCACAAGTACGGGTCATTTGATTGAGAGCAGCCTTGGCCATATTGGTGTGGGGATGTCGCCAAGGTTTGTCAACATCGTTAAATCGCCCTTCCATTGAAGAAACATTAATGATGTATTTATTAGTTTCTTTGTAGTTGCTCATTAATCGCTTGAGTCTACTGTTAATGACAAATGGAGCGATCGCATTAATTATATGCACTTCCAATAATTCTAAAATACTGACTTCATCATCCTTCATCAGCCAGCTATTAAAGGGACGCAAGTCAAGTTGTTGCTCATCATCGGTATACCCTTCTAGAGGGAAATCAGCCGAATTATCTCCGATGTCTTCGGGAATCAAAGGAATTTGGGACAGGAAAGCAGAATTTTTGGTAAATGTGGCTTCTTTTTCTTCTGTACTAGCTAATAGTGCAGAATTTTCAGGGTTCACCGCATGATTATGGCCTACTAACACCTGTATTTCTGGCGGTAGTTCCCCGAAAGACAGTGATTCAAACTCAATTAAATGATGATAAAACGCTGGCGGACGACGCACTGTTTGTGCCGCATTATTGATAATAATGTCGAGTCGCTGGTAAAACTTACAAATGTGTTGGGTAAATTGCTCAACACTGTGGAGATGGCGCAAATCGAGTCCGTAAATCTGCAACCGATGTTGCCATTCTCGAAAATCTGGCTCTGCTGCGTACCTTTTTGCCGCGTCATGGGGAAAACGGCTTGTTACAATCACAGTCGCACCATCTCGCAACAGTCTCAATGCTACCCCATGACCAATCTTTACCCTGGCTCCTGTGACAACGGCAATCATACCCCGTAAATCAGCACTTTGCTGACGCTTGCTGAAGTTAAGATTTCCACATTCAACACAGAGTCCAGTGTAAAAGCTATGACCCTGTAAAAAAGTTGTCTTGCAGACAATGCAACGTGGTAGTTTGGTCATTAGCCATTTTTGGTATTATTGCCTACTCTCTGTTAATAGAAAACTTATCTGATTAAACTGCATTGCCCAAATTACTGTAAAAATGAATTTATCTTAAAAATTAGCGGATTTATTTGTGACTATTATGTATAAATCATCATCCCAAAAAATCCAGATATTTACGACTATAACAGATTGTAATTTCTTACTTGTGTTATTAAAATCCTTAAATTATTCTCAGTATTTGTTTTTAATGTTTAATTTTAACTGATGGAGGGCATCTGCGGCAGAAAGGGCGAACGCATGGTCAAAAAATGGTATAGAGTTCAAAAACTAAAAGCAATATTCGTTTTAGCATTGGCAGTTGTATTTACTAATGCTGTAGTCTCTTATAACAACACTGTTAAGCTGATTCACAACCAGCAACGGGTGACATCCTCATATAAAGTTATTACCCAAGTTGAAAGTATCCAATCTCTACTCAAAGATACTGAAACTGCACAACGTAGTTATCTAATTACAGCAGATGCAGATGATCTAAAAACTTATCTTGCAGCTTATCAACAAATTAATCGCCATATTCAGATTCTTCGTAAATTAACTGCCGACAACCATCAAAAGCAGCAGTGGATTTCTTTGTTGGAGCCGAAAATTACCAGTAGGCTCAACATTCTACAACAAGAGATTTATCTCAGACAAAACCAAGGGTTTGAAGCAGTTCGGCAGCGAATATTATCTGATAAAGATAACCAAAGCAGCAAAGAAATTCAACAGCTGATTTACGACTCTTTAGAGGTAGAGCAAAAATTATTACAGCAGGGAATGCAGCAGTCGCAAGCAAGTTCCCAAAAGGCAATAGTGACATTTTTTATCGCTGCGATTGTGGATTTGGTGCTGGTGGCGCTGCTGTATGATTTGTTATGGCGTTATATCAGGCAACTTCAGCAGACGGAACTGGCCCTACGCCAAAGCGAAAACCGTTTACGAGCCATGATAGATGCAGAACCAGAATGTATTAAATTGATTGCTAGGGATGGCACCCTTTTAGAAATTAATGCAGAAGGATTGGCAATGATGGAAGTAGAAAGTCCTGATGTATTGATTGGTAAACCAATTGATGCCGTAATTGTGCCAGAGTATAGAGCAGCTTTTGCCGACTTGCATAAAAGTATCTGCCAAGGTAACAAGGGGACTTTGGAGTTTGAAATTGTCGGATTTAAAGGTACTCGTCGCTACATGGAAACTTATGCTGTACCACTGCGTAACGAATCTGATGGTACATTCATTCATTTGGCACTGATGCGAGATATAACCCAGCAAAAACAGGCAGAACAGAAAATCCGTGAACAAGGATTGCTGCTGGATGTATCAACTGAGGGTATTTTGGTACGAAATATCCACAACCAAATATTGTTTTGGAATCAAGGTGCTGAACGTCTTTATGGCTGGAAGGCTGAGGAAGTTGTGGGTAAGAATGTTTTGCAACTTTTGTATAAAGATATTTCACTACAGCTAGAAGATGCTTACTTGAAGGTGATGAATACAGGTGAGTGGCGCGGTGAGTTGCATCAACTGACAAAGGAAGGTAAAGTAATTATCGTTGAAAGTCGGTGGATACTGATCCGAGATGATCATGGACAAACTAAGTCCATTTTGAGTGTGAACACCGAGATTACGCAGCAGAAACAACTAGAAGCTCAACTTCTGCGATCGCAACGTTTGGAGAGTATAGGTACGTTAGCTGGCGGTATTGTCCACGATCTCAACAATATACTATCCCCAATTTTAATGTCAGTTCAACTGTTGCAGAAGAAATTGCCCGATTCGCAGAGTCAGCAAATACTGCAAACTTTAGAAAGTAATGTGAAACGCGGTGCTAATTTGCTCAAGCAAGTGTTGTCTTTTGCACGAGGTATTGAAGGCAAACGGACAATTGTGCAAATTCAGCCTTTGATGGCAGAAATTGAGCAAATTATCGCTCAAACATTCCCCAAATCGATTATCTGTCAGGCAGATATTCCTAAAAACCTGTGGTACGTTCGTGGGGACATAACTCAAATACATCAGGTGCTGATAAATTTAGTAGTTAATGCCCGCGATGCCATGCCCAATGGCGGTAAATTGAGGATTGCGGCAGAAAATCTGGTGATTGGTGAACATTCTGCCCAGATCAGTATTGATGCTAAAGTGGGTTCTTATGTTGCGATCGTGGTGACTGATACCGGAATGGGGATGTCGTCGGAAGTCCAGAAACGGATTTTTGAACCATTTTTTACCACCAAAGAGATAGGCAAAGGTACAGGTTTAGGACTTTCTACGGCGTTGGGTATCATTAAGAATCACGGTGGTTTTGTCAATGTTTACAGTCAGATAGGTAGAGGAACTCAATTTACAGTGTACTTGCCTGCCTCAACATTTAGAGACACATCTTTACTATCTCCAGAATTGGAATCAGTTACAGGAGATGGCTAACTGATTCATTATCTAATTAAAGTTAATCACTTATTTTTCAGCTTAAAGTATTTCAACTAAATTAACTTTTTTGAGCTAACCGCAAGTGAGTTTAAATGTGAGGAAAATCAAACTACTGGCTTTGATATTAATTAGTTTGGCAATGGTGTTGTGGTTTAATTTGCGTTCCTCAACACCCTCAATATCAACTGTTGCATCTTCACCACCAAAAACTATCCGCTACTTCGAGCGCACTTTGCCCCAAGGCATGGCTCACATTTTGTTGATTCCAGCTAATAGCAAATTTTTGGTAACTCCTGCACTATCACAAAAGGTAGCCACAGTAGAGGAATTTGCCCAAAAACATAGAGCCGTAGCTATCTTGAATGCAGGCTTTTTTGACCCAGCCAACCAAAAAACTACATCTTATGTTGTCATACAAGGAAAGGTGGTGGCTGACCCCAAGGAAAACGATCGCCTGGTGAACAATCCCAGCTTAAAATCTTACCTAAGTCAAATTTTCAATCGCACAGAATTTCGCCGTTACTCATGTGGACAGAATATTCGCTATGATATTGAGCTGCACAGTGCGTCACAGCCAGTCGGTTGTCAGTTAGTGGATGCCATAGGCGCAGGGCCAAGCCTATTACCAGAACTCACTTTAGAAAAAGAAGGTTTTGTAGATAATGTCAATAAACGAGATGCACTTGGCAGCAAGCAACCCAACGCCAGAACTGCCGTAGGCATTACTCGTGATGGCAGCATTGTTTTAGTTATGGTGGCTCAAAAACTGTCTGCTCGTGCTAATGGGATATCCTTGCCAGCACTAGCTAATTTTATGAAAACTCTTGGAGCTGATAAAGCGATGAATTTGGATGGAGGGAGTTCGTCTTCGCTTTATTACAATGGCAAAACCTTTTACGGGAAGGTTGATTTGGAGGGAAATTTTATCAAGCGTCCCGTGAAGTCAGTTTTGCTGGTTCAGGAAAACTAGTGGTTTATCGCATTAATTTTGAGGGATAAGATAACGAACCGCATACCCCTTCAGGGAAGCAAGCTACGCGCAGCGTCTCGTTAGAGAAGGACGCAAAGAGCGCATTCGCGCAGCGTCTCGCAGAGAAGGAAGAAGGAAAGAAAAGAAATTTAAATTTGATTCAGCTATCAGAATTAATGCGATAGACCACTAGTTTTGAACATTAGGTGAGGGAACAAATTTTTACTTTCATCTTACCGCCGAGTGCGAAAACCCTGTCTTCCATTAACTTGGTCAAAGAGGACATCGTATTTATCAAAAAATGCGATGCCAGTATTTACAAATGTAGGAAGTTCTGATTGTGGCGAAATACTTAAATTCCAGCGATTAAATCCGTCGCGGGTTCCTGGTGTCAAGCTGTAATCAAAAATGCCATTAATTGCTACTTTTACAGCATTCGCTGAACGTAATACGCCTGGTTTGAGCTTACCTGCTGTAGAAGCTGACTTGAATTCAGTCAAACCATTAATAGTTCCAGTATCAGCAATCATTTTGCCGTTACAAAGATTTTTAGCAGAACTCCCAGCAATAGTTAAACAAACTTTGCTCAATTGAGAGTCCCATCTGTTACCAGGTACACCATTAATTTCGCTTTGTTTATTCCAAGGAGCCATTTTGAAACCTGCTTGATTATCAGCAGTTAAACCGAGAATTAGGCTGCCATTATTGTTATTACCACCATTTCCCGTAACAATAAATCCGTTACTCAAATTGCCTGGTAATTTTCTCAACGGATTATAGGGAAGTGACTTTTCAAAATAGTTGACACCGATAATCCCGGAAAATGGCACACCATTCTTTGCTGAACAATTAGGCTTTTGGGCAGTACATTGACGACTGGTAACAACCTGTACCGGAACGGGTTCTGCGGCGGGAAGCAAACCAAAGCGGATGTTCGTATAAACTAATTCTCCTTCCAGGATAGTCCCATCACTTAATACCTCCTTGATATTTTGTCCCGTTCTGCGGATAGGAGCATTACCTAAAAACTCTTTGGGAACTCGCAGCCCTGCTGAACCTGTATCTAATAAGATACGTCTTGGTTGCCCATTTGCGATCGCCATTTCCAAAAAATAGCCGCGAACACGTTGACCCAAGGAAGGTTTTGTGTACAAAGGTAAGGATATGGTATCAAAACTTGGCTGGCGGGGTATATTTTGCGAGATATCGCGTAACGCTGGGTTGGGAAAAAGAGCCGCAAATGCTGACTGGCGTTGCGCTGCTGGTTCAGGCGCAATATCCCAAAGGCTTTCGTAGTAGAAAAACCCGATACCTAAACCCCGTTGTTGCGCTGCTTCTACTTGGGGTTGGATTTGTGACATAGAGACTGGGCGATTTCGTAACCCCGCTAAAATACCGATACCTGTTGGGATAATTTTTTGGGTTTCTAAAATGTCTGGGCGGGTAATTTGACTGATAAAACTTGCCAAATCATTACGGTACACCTGCATAACTAACTCATCGACAATACCCAACCGTACCCAGTTGAGCCAGTCTTGCAGTTGCACCTTATAGGCGTATTCCGAATCAACAGGAGAAACTGAGAAGATAGCGTTCGGTTTTTGAGCTTTCACGGTTTGGTAGAGGTTTACCATGAATGCAGTGATTTTATCTGCCCGCCATCTTTTCCATGCTTGGGCTTGGGGATTAGGTGGAGGAGGATTACCGGTTTCTTGAGTATATAGAGCAATTGTGTATTTATCGTAACCAAAATCCACAGGTAAACTCGTATGGTCGTCAAATTGAACGCCATCAGCATCGTATTGAGTAATGACTTCCATCACGAGTTCAGTGAGCAACTTTTGCACTTCGGGGTGAAACGGATTCAACCACGCCACTTCACCCGCAGCACTAATTGAAGTTTGAGTCCCATCCCGCTTTTGTGTCAACCAATCTGGATGCTGGGATGCAAGTTCTGAAGTTAAGGGAACCATGAAACCAAATTCAAACCAAGGTATTGCTAATAATCCTTCTCTGCGCGCTTGGCTGATAATGTCTGCAATCACATCTTGTCCATCTGTTCCCTTGAAGAAGAAGGGAATACCCATTTTTTGCATGATGGCACTGGGGTAATGTGTATAGCCATCGTTCCACACCACTGGATAAACAGTGTTAAAGTTTAACTTCCGCAGTTGGCTCATGGCTGCTTGCACCTTGGAGCGATTTCGAAAAACGCTAAAATCGTTACCACTGAGCCACACCCCCCGAATTTCTTGACGAGGTTGAGGAGGCAGTTGGGCAATAGCAGGAGCAAAGCTGTTGAGTAGGAATACAGCAACGAATGATATCAAAAATAATAATGGCAGCAGACGCTTCCTTAAAAGCCACCAACCTTGATGAATGAAAGGCGATGTCTGGCGACTAGCCGCAACTCCATCAGGCGCTTTACGTAACTTGCTGCGGCATAAAAGTAAGCATCTACGCACGGGGTTTAATAGTAAGTTGGTTAGAGTCGCAGTAATTCCTATGCTTTTTTCCCAAAACTTAGTTGTCATTACTTCTGGTTACTAATTGCTTAAATTTCATTCCATATAAATGTTAAATTGCTACACCAGGAAAACTGATACAGTAATTTAGCTGCAAGACGCTTGACGCAGTTATAGAGTTAGTAGTGCCAAATACGTTGTGCCGAAAATTCAAACCTGATTTTTGAGGATAAACCTTCTTTAACTCCTCCCTCAGATGTTCGGGGTGATAAGCGTGGTCTTTTAACCTGGGAATACCAAAGGCCGAGATGAGAACTCGGAATGTTGCATGAGAGTCTATAACTTGTGTGTAGAGATTATCTGCTTGCAAGAAAAAGTAACGTGGATATATTTTCTATACACAGTCATACTACTTTCAAAAAGTTTGCTACAAGTAGTGTTATTTATGATTGTCATAATTAAAACAATTGACTCTCAACTATCAATGGTGAACTCTACCCTCGTCGTCACACTCTATATCAACCCTATGACAGGGAATGATACCAATACTGGTTCACGGTTGAGTCCGTTTAAAAGCCTCAGCCGTGCCTTAAAAATAACCAAAATCCCGACGATAATTCATCTTGAGCCGGGGACTTACAGCGCTGCTAATGGTGAGGTGTTCCCACTGATTATCCCTGAAGAGACAACAGTGATGGGCAACGAAGCAAACAAAGGTGCAGGGATTGTAATTTCCGGGAGTGGTGAGTATGAAAGTCCCAGCTTTGGTATACAAAATATTACGCTGCTCTTGCTAGATGATGCCAGTCTTTTAGGTGTGACTGTCACTAATCCCTCAGCTAAAGGTACTGGTATCTGGATTGAATCGGCTGCACCTACTTTAGCTAATAATACTTTGAGGGACTGTGGGCGAGAAGGCGTGTTTACCACTGGCACAGCCAAACCCGAAATTTTAGATAACATATTTGTGCAAAATACTGCTAGCGGGTTGGTGATAGCAGGTCATAGCCAGGGAAAAGTACTGCGTAATTTATTTGAAAGAAACCCTTTAGGTATAGCAATTAGTGACTTTTCTACTCCGACGATCGCAAATAACAAATTATCAGAAAATCGCACTGCGATCGCACTTTCTCGCAACGCCCAACCTGTACTGCGTCAAAACCTCATTACTAAAAATACCCAAGGTGGTCTATTAGTCAATGGCAATGCAATTCCTGATTTAGGCAATACCCAAGATTCTGCTGATAATATTTTTAGTGATAATAATGAATTTGATTTGTATAATGCTACTAAACAAAAGCTAATTTCCGTAGGTAATGATTTGAATCCTTCTCTAGTCAAGGGGTTGGCAGAATTGATCCCAGCCAATCCAGTAGCGGTTAGCACTAATTTATCTGAGGCTCCGGCACCATCCCCATCTCCAAAACTCCCCGCGCCTGTTCAAATAGATGCACATTGGGCAGAACCATTTATCCAGGCATTAGTAAGCATGGATTTAACCCATCGTTTTGCCGATGGTAGCTACCAGCCAGATCAACCCATGACTCGCGCCCAGTATGCATCTCTGGTAGCGATCGCCTTTAACCCATTTCCCAAAATCTCAGCACCCGATTTTACGGATGTACCCAAGGATTTTTGGGCTTATAGCGCTATCCAAGTGGCGGCTAGTGGTGGCTTTGTTGGCGGATTTAGCGATCGCACTTTTCGCCCCAATCAACATGTCCAACGGCTACAGGTGATTGTCTCCCTAGTAAACGGACTGGGACTAGCAGCTATTGATAGCGATATTTTAGAAGTATATAGCGATCGGCATACCATTCCCGACTACGCCCGAAAAGCCGTAGCCACTGCTACACAACAAAAAATCATCGTTAATTACCCAGATCCCCAACTACTTGCACCTTTACGTTTGGCTACACGCGCCGAAGTTGCAGCAATGGTTTATCAAGCATTAGTTGCCATTGGGCGAACATCTGCGATTAAATCATTCTATGTAGGGTTGCATTCTAGAAGTTGACAAGTAGAATAGGAAACACTGCTTATCGGCTTTGTACTCATTGGAAAAAAACCATGTAGTTAAAAGCACGCTAGGCTAATATGCGATGGGTGAAGAATCTTAAGACCTATTGCCGAAAGCTAATAGCCCCATGTTAACAACACTCCCAGATACTTCTGCCAACTTGGCGATCGCTTTATTAATTAATTATAGTTTTGATCTCAGTGGCTATAGTGCCAATGAGCTAGTTGAGCGTTGGCAAACGCAATACCCACTGAATTGGCTACACCTGGCAGTAATTGAGGCACTATATCAAGGCCGTTATAAAGCAGTTTCGGTGCAGCAAATTTTAGTATTTTGGCAGCGCCGGGATCAGGCTACATATCATTTCAATATGGAATTTGAACGCATGATTTGTAGCAAATTTCCCCAAAGCTTAACCTCATCGCCTGCTCCAAGCTTACCGCTAGTCAAGAGAAACCCCATTGTGGAGAGAGTCACGAGTCCTCAATTACCACCTGCGAAGATTCGTAACGGCTATCAAAAAAGCAATACTGCAACTCTACAACTGAAAAGTTACGAGCAAAAGACATCTTTAGATGAAGAAGTAAAGGAGGAAGCTAGGGACAATAAAACTGTTCTCAAGTCTCCCCTTTCTGGAAAATTTGCTTCTTCGGCAACCCTTCAGCTATCGTCTGCTGTTAGCCAAAGGCAAGCCTTACAAGAAAGCCCGCCGCCTCTCCCATCACCAAGCAATTCTCAACGACAGCCAAAACTGCTGCCGCCTGCTGCTATTCATGCCCCGATTGGGCAATTTACCCCAGAAAAAAGCGATCGCTCTGAGTCTTTTACATCTAAACTCAAAGCGATGTCTAGCGAACAAAATCCGCCAGATGGGGGAGTAGGGGAGCATGGGGAGCAGGGGAGGCAGGGGGAGCAGGGGAAGCATTAATGACAAATGACAAATGACAAATAACTTTCTACTCCGCAACTAACTGCTTAAAGCGCTCATCATCGGCAATATCATCAAAATCTAGGTCAGTTGCTGCGTCTTCTTTATACCTGGGATCAAGTTCAATTGCTTGTTTCAGAGTTGCCAGAGATAGTTCAACTTCTCTTTGCAGTGCGTAACAAGCTGCTTTGTTGTAATAGGCACTTGCATAATCTGGCTTAATTTCTAAAGTTTTGTTAAAACTAGCGATCGCTTCATCATCGCGTCCCAATCTTACCAAGGTATAACCGCGTTTATCCCAGATTTTGGGAGAATTAGGTTGGAATTCCAGCGCTTTATCAAAAGATACTATTGCCTCTTCATATTTTTCCAATGCTACGAGAGAAAGACCGCAATTTAACCAAGCGACTGCATCATCAGGCTTGATTTGTGTAGCTTTCTCGAATGAAGCAAAGGCTTGCTGATGCTGTTGTAATTTCCCAAAAGCAACGCCGCGATCGCACCAAGCTTGATGGTAATCTGGTTGAATCTGAATAGCTCGATCATAAGATGCGATCGCATCTTTATAGCGTTTCAGCCTTCCGAGAGTTAGACCTCGTTTTAACCAAGCCACAGATTCATCAGGTTGAATTTTAACCGCTTGGTTGTAAGCTGCGATCGCATCTTCATAGCGCCTTTTAGAAAACAGCTCATCTCCCTCCTTTACATACTCCTCAGCAGTCAATTCTGGTTTTTGTGGCTGTTCCTCTATTTCTTTTTCTTCCTTAACTTCATAATTCACCGCTTCTAAGATAGATTCAGGTGTAATTTCAGTTAGTTCTTGAAGAATAAGATCCTTTCTTTCTTCGGCATCCAATTGTAACTCAGAGAGTTGAGAGACAAACTCAGTTTCTAATCTTTCTAACTTCTCCAAAATGAGAATTTTTTGTTGTTGAGCATTCCATTGTAATTCTGAAAATTGCGAACTAAATTCAGAACCAGCTTTTTCTAAATTTTCAATAATTAACTCTTTGCGCTTTTGAGCATCTAATTGTAATTCAGATAGTTGTTCAGCAAACTCTGACTGCAATGCTGCTAAATTCTCAAAAATTTTATTTTTTTGCTCCTGAGCATCCGCCTGTAGTTCTGATAACTGAGCTTTCAATTCATTATCTAATTTTCCTAAACTCTCAAATGCAATCTCTTTTCTGTGGTGAGCATCTACCTGTAATTCTGATAAATTATCGGCAAATTCTGATTGCAATTTAGCCAAACTTTCAAAAACTATATCCTTTTTGTTTTGAGCATCAGACTGCCATCCAGAAAGTTGAGTTATGAACTCAGACTTTGAGCCTTCTAAATCAGCCAATGCTAGTTGCTGTTGTTGTATCCCTAACTTTAAATTAGATAATTCTTGTGACAGAACGGATGCTAGATTTCCTAAATTTTCCAGCGCTACATCTCTTTGTTGTTGAGCATCAAGCTCTAATTTAGATACAACAGAAGCAAAATTAGACTCTAGATTTTCTATATTTTCTTGAGATTTTTTGAGTTGAGTTTCTAATCTACTTAATACCTGTGACTTAGCTAAATCTAGTTCCGATGTCAGGGTAGATAAATTTTCTTGTTCGCCTTTAATTTTTTGTTGTAAACTAACCGTTTCTTGTTCTAATTCATAATTTATTTTTTTAGCATCTTGAATAAGATTTTCAGCTTCTTGCTTAACGGTAGATAGCTGATTTTGTAATTTTTCCATTCCCTGTAATTGTTGCATCGCTCTATCAACAATTTCACGGATTACCACCCGTCGCAGTAGCCAAAATAAAGCAATGATTGCGACTGGAAATAGGCTTAATATAACTAGCCAGACATTGAGTAAAATAGTTGTACGGCTAAAAGCGCTATTAAAATCAGATTGGACTTGCTGTTGAATTCGCTTTTCTGCTCGTAGTCGTGTTAATTCTTCCCGTTCCTGATTCGACAACACCGAAGTCTGAGTTAGTGCTGGGGAAGGTGATGGTGCAGATTGCCCATTGGCAATTCCAACGGATAATAGTAAGGGTAAAAAGACAATAGTACTTTTTACAATTAAAGCGAAAACAGCTTGATTTTTGCTCTTCATAACAACCATTCTCAGTCTGTTGGTCAGTTTTTGAAGCGGCGTGCCTCTTTCCAATCTATAACAGAATTAAGTAGTGAAATGTTATAGAGATACTGGGAAATTCTGAATAATCCTTAACTAATCTATTCCCTTGTCTCTTCGTATACGTAAAACTTTAGTGCTGGAGTGCAGTCAAGTTTTTAACATTATTTTTTGTGAAGTACTATTATAACATTACTAAGGTCAAACTACTGCCAAAGACGGCGAAAACTAAAGCAACACAAATAAAAGTTTATTAACCTATGGAAGACAGATTGCAGGAGTATCAAGGCTTTCTTAGACCATATACCGAAATACCTTCGGATGTGGCTACAGATGCTAGGGTGTTAAAACTGGAATTTGCACCTATAGGTGAAGTGTCAGGTATGCGTACTTCGCACTAACATTAGATTATCTAAGATAAACAGATTACTTGTTCTAAAATTTACTTAACAAAGGCGGTAGAAAATGGGTAGGCTAAATCCTTATACACTGCAATTGCAGATTACCCGAATGTTTGAGCAAGGGCAATCATTTTTTGCCACAACCAAGGTACAAGAATGGTTGAAAGAACGCAAACATAATCCAGAAGATTATGACATTCTTTTCCATAAAAAACCCGCACCTCCAGGTTCAAAAGAAGTGATGGTAGTGGAAATTGAATTACGCCGCAAAGATGGACAACCTGTAGATCCTTGGTTACAGGAACAAGCAAATCTTCATGCCTAATTTTATCAACTAGCATTTAATTCATATTACCTTAATAGAATTTTCTAAAAGAAAGCGTTCCCGATTGCGGAACGCTTTTTGCTATTTTTGTATTTATAAATTATTTATAAAAAGAAATTAACCGCAGAGGTGCAGAGAACGCAGAGAGAATAATTGGACATTTTGACGAATCATTTTTTTAGGATTGCTATATATAGGCAAATTCTACTTCTGCTTCTGCACTTTTTCTATTTCTGTGGTAGGTTACGGGAAGTCGCTAGGTATGTATATTAATCAAAATCACCCCATCAGGTGAATCAAATGGGTGAGGTAAAAGAAACATAAGTTATCGTATCTTAAGACTATAAATAGTTGCTTGGTGCAATAATTTATAGCCTCAAATTTTAGGAAGTAGATGATGACTGTAAACCAAATTATTGGAGATTCACCAAATCAGATTTATGCCAACTTTGGTAAACGTTTCTTTGCCTGGATGATGGCTCAAAGTAGCAGCACGTATGATAATATCGTCGGCGATCGCAAACGTTCTCTTTTTGCAAATCTCCAAGGTAAAGTATTAGAAATCGGCCCAGGAACAGGCCCTAACCTACCCTACTACCCTAAAGATATCCACTGGATAGGAATCGAGCCAAACCCCCACATGCATTCCTATCTTCAAAAACAAGCTAAAAAACTAGGCTTAAACATCGACCTCAGAATTGGTAATGCTGAATGGTTAGATGCTGAAGATAACAGCATAGATACTGTTGTTAGTACCTTAGTTTTATGTTCGGTGCCGAATATAGATTATACATTACAGGCAATTTTAAGAGTACTCAAACCAGGTGGACGCTTCTTATTTATTGAACACGTCGCTGCACCTAAAGGAACTGTATTGCGACAATTACAAAGTGTAATTCGTCCTATTTGGAAATTGATAGGTGATGGTTGCCATCCAGATAGAGAAACTTTGATTGCTTTAGAAAATGCTGGTTTTGCCAGTGTTAATTATGAGCGATTTGATACACAATTGCCGATTGTCAGTCCTCATATTATTGGCGTAGCGACCAAGTGAAAGAACTTTTAGAGATTGCTGGATAAAAGTATGAATATCTCACCCAGATGAGCGAGCTTGTGAGACTAATTTATATTTTCGCCCAGCAATCCCTCTTTTATAAAAAATCTTTCATTTAGGGATAAATATTAATTATTTGTGCGATTACTCATATCAAAAACATTAAATTCAATCCCTTCTAACTTCAACTTTAAAGCATCTAATAAGAGATTTATCCTTTCTTCAATAAAAATGCTTAGGGCATTTTCAGGAAGTGCATTGGCCCTTGACCATTCAAGAATAGTAGTTGGTATAAGATGAGAGCGTAGCACTGCTTCTAAATCAGGCTCGTCATATTGTTTGAGATAATCTAATGGATTTTTATCGCTAATTTTCAAATTAGTGATTTGAGACAAATAGGCAATATTCATCAAGCTGTCACATTCTATTTGAGTAGCAATACCACTCTGCTTAATAAAGTTAACTGGAAATATATGGTGTAAGTTAGGCTTATCTGTTAGCAGATAATAAACATCAGACAAAATATCTCTATGAGGTTTTGCCCAATCTTGCGGCTTGTGGTTTGCATAAAGTGATAGTATTGCTCTGGATAAGCGACCTCTATAACTGTAGAAAGATTTTCTTATCGAATTCTTATCAATATCAAATTTATTGAATGAGTAAGTACTATTAGCCTTTTGTTGGTTAACAAAGTATATATGTTCCCAGAGGTGAGTAGTGTTTGTTAGTAAATCTGCATTATGAAAACTATAATACCAAAAATATTTATTTAAAAAACTATAATCTGGTTTATCATTCCGATAAAAGTATGCTGTAATAGTCAGGTATAAATATCGGTAAGGAATTAATCTTCCACCTTTAATATGTAAAATATTATCAAAGAAATCAAAAGTTTTTGCAACTGCTATTTTAAAATTAGACCATACAGCTTCAATATGTTCTGTTTTTAGCTTATTAAGATACATATCAGTAATATTTTGTATTCCTGCATCGGGAAATTCAAGTTTTACTACTACAGCTAGCATCTGGAGCAATGTCCAATTATCAATATTGGCATATTGACTATTAGAAATAGTTTGTTTAAATTTATCGAATAATTCCCGAAGATAGAATCCAGAGATATTATTTGTCTTATTTTCAGAACGAAAAGTCTTAGCAACCACAATATCAAAGATATCCAAGGGTTTGCCAGCTTGATTAATCCGCTCAAATATTTGACAAACTTCTGCAACTTCAATACCTCTTAACTCAATAAAAGAAATTTTGTAATTATATAACGCTTCCCTAATCCTTCTCAATTGCTGCATATAAGGATTTTCAAAATCACCGTATCCAAGTGTATGAAGATTTCTTTCTATTTCTACGTAATTTTTAATAATGTCTATTAAACTAACAATGAGTTTCTCATCATAACGTTTTTTCTTGCCAAGGTTAGCTTTTATTTGACCATTTTTATCATCAATTTCATCCCAGAATAAGAACCTTTTAGCATAGCTTGTGTCATTAGTAGCATCAATAAGTTCAATAGTCAAATCTATATATAGTGTTGGATTAAAATTTTCATTTTTAGCAATGTTACCACCATATATTGATGTTAGAAGAGAAGTTGTTCTTTGTTGTCCATCTAAAATGTATTGGTATTCATTAGATTGAAAATCATCAGCAAACTTGATACCACCTATTTCCCTATGACTTTCTAGCTTGGTGTTAGTTTTCCAAATTAGAATACTTCCTAAAGGGTAAAACTTATAAATACTATCCCAAAGTTTTTTAACATTCTCTTTCTCCCACACAACATCTCGTTGAAAAGTCGGAATTTGATACCTTTTAGCTAGGAGATTTTCTAAATAGATAGTAATACTGTGACCATCTGGCTTAATGCGATCAGCGTATGTAAACATTGGATTGACCTTACTTAACTTTGAGTAAATATCAAGATTGGCGTATGAATTTTATTTTTTTAGTAAAATTCCATACAAAGGTAACTGATATTTAATTAAGTGGCAACTCAGATTTTAGAAACTCTCTGCAATCTTTCTTCAATACCAACGTTGCCCTGTAAGCCTCCTGTGTGTACGAGCAGCAACGAATCGCCTTTACTAAAAAATCCCTGCTTTAGTAAATCCATCACACCGTAAAACATTTTGGCGGTATATACGTAATCAAGAGGTATGCCATATTCCTCCCTGAACTGTTGGCTAAACAGTAGTAACTCATCGTTCACCTTTGCATAGCCGCCAAAGTGGTAATCACATACCAATTCCCAAGAAGCGGGAGAGTTAGATGGTGTGGGTAAATCAGAGGCGAGGTAATTTGTCAGCAGACTTTCGATTTCTTGTGCAAGAAATGAGCCATTTTTAAGTACGGGAAAAGCGATCGCTCTTTGTCCTTCATGCAATGAAAGCACAATACCAGTAAGTGTGGTAGCTGTACCGCAGGCTACGCATATATAATCAAATGCCATCGCATCACCAATGATCTCCATACAGCCGCGCACACCATTTAAATTACTCCCGCCTTCGGGAATGATAAACACCTCACCGAAGCGTTGTTGCAGATATTCTTCTAACGCTGGTGTGTTGCGCTGTCGATACATTTCGCGGTTCATGTACACAAGCTGCATACCCTGTTGGACAGCAAAACTCAGTGTCGGGTTTAGTGGTAGCGTCTTCTCCCCCCGAATTACGCCGATGGTACGAAAACCGAAAAGATTACCAGCCGCCGCAGTTGCATAGATGTGATTGGAATAAGCGCCGCCAAAAGTAAGCAGCGTTGTAAAATATTTCTCCTTGGCTTCCAAAAGATTGTATTTCAGCTTGAACCACTTATTGCCGTTAACCCACGGGTGCATGAGATCCAGGCGTAGTACATACACATCAGCACCAGCGCTACGGATGATTTCGCTGTTGATTTGTTGTATGGGAGGTGGAAAAAATATTACAGACATGCGAAATCATTCTAACTGATTATTTACATCTTCTCACATTCATTATTGAAGATAAAAGTAATGATAAACATTGAGCAATTCAATGGTAAATCAATCTAAATAATGAATAAAACTTTCTGATGATTAGCTTTAGAAATTGGCATTTTACTAATTGAGTATTTCAGGTAAATATAAGAGACATAACGCTCGCTTCAGATAACAATCTTTTTGGAGAAAACAAATGGTTGCACTCATACAGCCCACTCAAGTTACTCCCAACCCAGGACGTTTGACAGTAGAAACTGTCGAAATTGCTCCTCAAACAACTGCTATTCGTTGTCTAGACTGGGATAGAGAACGTTTTGATGTCGAGTTTGGTTTACGGAATGGTACGACTTATAATTCTTTTTTAATTCAAGGAGAAAAAGTTGCCTTAGTTGATACATCTCACCGTAAGTTTGAGCAACTATATCTTGAGATACTGGTAGGATTAATTGATCCGACTAAAATAGATTATTTGATTATTAGCCATACAGAACCAGATCATAGTGGCTTAGTAAAAAATATTTTGCAACTAGCTCCCTCGATTACTGTTGTTGGTGCTAAGGTAGCTATTCAATTTTTAGAAAATATGGTTCACCAGCCCTTTAATTCAAGGCAGGTGAAAAGTGGAGAGCGATTAGATTTAGGCAATGGACACGAATTAGAATTTATCTCTGCACCTAACTTACACTGGCCTGACACAATCTTTACTTATGACCACAAAACTAGCACTCTTTACACCTGTGATGTGTTTGGAATGCACTATTGTGATGACCACACTTATGATGAAAATATCACCTTACTTGAGGAAGATTTTCAATATTATTATGATTGTCTCATGGGTCCCAATGCCCGCTCTGTTTTGGCAGCTTTAAAGCGGATTGAAAAGTTAGAAATAGGAACAGTTGCTACGGGACATGGGCCTTTATTACAACACTATATTCCAGAATGGCTCGGACGGTATCAAAACTGGAGTTTAGAACAAGCGAAAACAGAGACTTTAGTGGCTCTATTTTATGTTGAAGATTACGGGCATAGCGAGCAGTTAGTCCGTACTATAGCTCATGGATGTGCGAAAACAGGCGTAGCAGTGGAATTATTTCCTCTCAATAGTTCTGAACCTCAAGAAGTTCGAGAATTAGTTGCACAATCTTCTGGTTTAGTAATTGCAATGCCACCCCAATCTTCGATGATGGCTCAAGCTTCTTTAAGCACTATTTTAGCTGCTGTTCACAAAAAGCAGTCAATTGGTTTATTAGAGTCGGGAGGTGGAGAAGATGAACCTATTTATCCTTTACGCAATAAGTTTCAAGAACTAGGATTAACTGAAGCCTTTCCACCTATTTTAGTTAAGGAAATTCCTACCCAAGCAACGGAACAGCTTTGTGATGAAGCTGGGACAGACTTGGGTCAATGGTTGAACCGCGATCGCACCATTAAACAAATCAAATCTATCAATACTGAGCTAGAGAAGGCTTTAGGGCGGATTACCACAGGATTATATATTATCACCGCCAAGAAAGGAGAAATTCAGAGTGCAATGTTGGCTTCTTGGGTAACACAAGCGAGTCTTGAGCCTTTAGGAGTTGCGATCGCAGTATCCAAAGATCGAGCAATTGAATCTTTGATGCACGTTGGCGATCGCTTTGTTCTAAACGTTTTAGAAGAAGGCAAATATCAAGGATTAATGAAACATTTTCTCAAGCGTTTTGCTCCTGGTGCAGACCGATTTGCTGGAGTGAAGACATATCCAGCGAACAATGGATCGCCCGTTTTAGCTGAAGCCCTAGCTTACATGGAATGTCAAATTACTAGCCGTATGGATTGTGGAGATCATTGGGTAATTTATAGCACAGTCCAAACTGGAAGGGTTTCCAAGTTAGATGCACTTACCGCCGCGCATCACCGCAAAATTGGCAATCATTACTAATTGGTCATTGGTCATTTGTCATTTGTCATTTGTCATTGGTCATTAGTTATTTCTTATTCTCCCCTTGCTTCCCCTGCCTCCCCTTGCCTCCTCTGCTCCCTGCTCCCCACAGACGCGATGAATCGCGTCTCTACAACTCCCAAAAAATTATGTATAAATCTGTTGAAAATACCCCGATTACTATGTACGAAATCAATCGTGGGCGCGTTGTCCGAAGCTTGGAATTTATCCAAGATGTAATTGTAATTTCTTTGTGTATCGGTTTATTTAGCTTCATGGTGCTTCAGGTGAGAGATATGTTTCTCTCCTTACTTCCACCTCTAGATTTTCATGCTGTTACTGCCGATATTCTCTTTTTGCTCATATTAGTTGAGCTATTCCGATTGTTGATTATTTACCTACAAGAACATCGAGTATCGATTGGGGTAGCTGTTGAAGTTTCGATAGTTTCTGCTTTGCGGGAAGTCATTGTTAAAGGTGTTCTAGAAACAAGTTGGAGTCAAGTTTTAGCAACTTGTGCCTTTTTATTAGTCTTGGGAGTACTACTGTTTCTCCGAGTTTGGCTACCCCCTACCTTTGAAGGTATCGACCCAGAACAAGAAGTATCTAAACGCTATAGAAGCCGAGCCAAGTCTGAATTAATACAAAACAATGGTCATTAAAAATAGGGAGTGGGGAGTTAGGAGTTAGGCAGACGAGGGAGACAAAGATAATAACCAATGCCCCATTCCCCATTCCCCATTCCCCATTCTCCATTCTCCATTCCCAATTCCCCATTATTAAAAGAGGTTATTATGTCTGTTGCAACATTAACGTCCAACCATAGCAGAGATGTCCAAGTTGCTGAAATTGGTAAAAATACTTTGATTCTGCGATCGCGGACTTGGGACAGATTAAAATTTGAGGTGGAATATTCCCGTCAACGGGGAACTACAGCGAATTCTTATCTGATTCAAGCTGATAAAAAGGCTTTAATTGACCCTCCCGGCGAATCTTTTACCGAAATTTACCTTGAGCAACTTGCACAACATCTAGATTTCATCTCCCTCGATTACATTGTTCTCAGTCATGTCAATCCGAACCGCAGAGCAACTCTGCAAGTATTACTCTCTCTGGTTCCTCAAGCCACTATAATTTGTTCTCGCCCCGCCGCCAATGCTCTAAAAACTGCCTTTCCCGAATTTGAATCACCTATTCAAGCGGTGCGATCGGGAGATACTTTAGATTTAGGACAAGGACATAATCTATCATTTGTCACCGTACCAACTCCCCGGTGGGCTGATGGACTTTGTACTTATGATTCTGCAACAAAAATTCTCTACACAGACAAACTTTTCGGCGCTCATATTTGCGAAGACACTTTGTTTGATGAAGATTGGAAGGGATTAGACGCGGAACGTCGTTACTATTTTGAATGTCTCCATGCACCCCAAGCAAAACAAGTCGAAGTCGCCTTAGATAAAATATCGCTTTTGGGAGCCAGATGTTATGCCCCAGCACACGGGCCAGTTGTGCGTTATAGCTTGAGTCGTTTTACTTATGATTACCGTCAATGGTGTCAAGGACAAAAATCTCAAGAATTGAGTGTCGCTTTGCTTTATGCTTCTGCTTATGGAAATACAGCAATTATGGCAAATGCGATCGCTCAAGGTTTGATTCAAAATGGAGTTAATGTAGAATCAATCAACTGTGAACTAGCAGATTCTGCCGAAATTAACCGCATTGTAGAAACTTGCGATGGCTTGATTATCGGCTCACCCACTTTAGGCGGCCATGCACCGACTCAAATTCAAACTGCTTTAGGAATAGTTCTCTCGGTGGCGGCTAAAACTAAGTTAGCAGGGGTGTTTGGTTCCTACGGTTGGAGTGGAGAGGCAATAGATTTAATCGAAAGTAAGCTCAAAGATGCTAATTATCAATTAGGGTTTGAAACAATTCGGGTGCGTTTCAGCCCTACTTCTGAAATTCTTCAGCAGTGTCAAGAAGCAGGTGCTTCCTTTGCCCAAAACTTGAAGAAAACCAAAAAACTTCGTAGTTCCCGCCAGATTGTCACAGAAACCCATGTAGATCGTACCGAACAAGCGGTGGGGCGAATCATTGGTTCTCTGTGTGTTGTGACAACTCGTGATGAAGAAACCCATAAAGGGGTTTTAACTTCTTGGGTATCTCAGGCAACTTTTAACCCACCAGGGATTATGATTGCGATCGCTAACGAGCAGAATGCAGAGTTAATGCATCATCCTGGCGATAAATTTGTGCTGAATATCCTCAAAGAAGGAAGAAATGTGCGACGCTATTTTTCTCGTCATAGCACTTTAGGCGATAATCCCTTTGCAAATCTTTCCACAAAAACTGCTGATAATGGTTGTTTGATTTTGAATGAGGCATTAGCCTATTTAGAATGTACGGTGCAAAATCAGCTTGAATGTGGCGATAGATGGTTAATTTATGCCGTTATTAATCACGGTGAAGTGTTGGAAAATGATGGTATCACTGCTTTGGAGCATCGGAAATCTGGCAGCTATTATTAACAGATCCAATTTTAGTTTTATCCCAATACGCTTGAGATAACCCAGAAAGCCCTCATGTAGAGACGCGATTTATCGCGTCTAAAAGACTGATATATTTAGATAAACGCGATCAATCGCCGTCCTGAGAGAGAATGTACTCGTCAATGATTCCTTGCTGTTCCGATTCCAAGATCAGGATACAGGCAATTAACCACACTAAACCTGCGGCATAGCCAGCTGTCACATCAGTCAGCCAATGTACTCCCAGGTAAAGCCGACTAAAACCGATCGCAGCAACCAAGAAAACAGTCAAGCCATAAATCCAAAAGCGCCATTCAGGAAACTGCTTTGCCAGAATATAGCCAGTAAAACCGTAAATTACTATTGAAACCATTGCATGGCCGCTAGGAAAACTGTGTTGACCCACATTAATAATATGCTTCCACAGTGCTGGACGGGCTCTACCAAAAAATATTTTCATTAAACAATTTAGCAAGATTGCACCGACTCCAGCGATACCCAAGATAGTAGCTTGCCTGCGACGATTAGAATATAACGGACTAATCGCCAGCCCCAAAGAAGATATCAGCATTACTAGGGGATCGCCTAGAAAAGTGATACCAAGCATGATGCGATCGCGCAGTGGTGTATGCAGCTTCTGGAGCAAGAGCAAAATGGCTTCGTCAAGATTATATGCGTATAACAGTGCAGTGCCACATACAAGGGCACAAACAACCGGAATAAGTTGACTGGCTGTTTGGTTTAATTGTCGCTGCATAGATATTTGAGACAGTACGGCTGAATCAAATATGTTTCGATTATTACCTCCAACGAACCCAATACTTTCTTTAGTGTCAAAGGACTGCAAGTTAATAGTTCCAAGTGATTTACTGACTTTTTTCCGATAATCTAAGACAATTTTTTGGATGAGTGATGCGATCGCATTTAAACTGTTGTCTGGATGAAAAATAACCAGCACATTCCCTGTGTAACTATTAGCACGAGCTTGCAAGATTATTTTATCCTCTAATAATCTCGATTCAAGATATCTTTTGAGAGCTTCCGAATGATAAAGCCCATTGACTTTATATCTAGCTCTTCCCTTAACAGCAGTATGTATTGCTTGAACCCAATGGGTTTGATTAAGAAGTTTTTGACAACGAGGAATACCCATTTGTTATTGATAATAAAATGCTTGAATTGAAGCTAGGCAAAAAATATTTTCATTAATTATGGAAAATCCCGATTTCTCACGGCTAATTACTCTTAACCAAAAATCATTTTAATAGCTACTATATTAGCAACTACATAAGATTTGGTTCGCTGGCAGATTTCAGTTTCAAAAGCTGGGAATTCCCTTTGCCATTGCCTTGTAATCGCCATCGCTTGTTAGGCAAGATAAACATGATGGCAGATTTTAACCTCTTAATTATGCTTCTTGAGGTAGAAAGCATCCGTTCCCAAATATCTATTCTAAACCTTCGATATACAAGAACATTACGTGCTTGGTTAATCTTGCGCGTATTATCAATTAAGTTGATTAGAGCATCAAAGATAGCCCCTACGATTGATTTTGCCATTACCTCTTTTGGCAGAACCACATCTTGAGCAGTTTGAATCAGATTAAGCAGATGCTCGCGCATTTGATTATCTGAAATTGTACCTACTTTATAATTGATGACAATGGATGCAGCTTTTGGGTTAGCACGGACATTTGTAACTCTAGGATCGGATTCCATCGCTAATTTAAGTTGATTAGCATACTCAGTATCTCTGCCTAACAGAGGAATACGAAAACGAATTCGTCCAGGAATTGTATGGACAATACTATAGAATATCTTTTGGGATGATGCTGCTTTCTTAGCTACGCTTTTAGTTGCCTCTTTTGGTGGTAAACGCAGGTTACTACTAGCAGTTTTGCCAGAGTTAGACCGTTTTATAGAAGTCATCGTACTATTTTTAATTTCAAAAAATAAAAAACGTAACCAGGCTGATAAACTTATCTATTGATGTTTTAAGAGAGCGCTTTATTGAACTGCATTAACTTTACTCTAGTTATACCTATTTTTCCGAATGAAAAAATCTATCTCAGTAGTGAATCTAGTTCTCGTTGCTATCAAGTTGATTAAGTTTCTTTAATACTGTGTTTATTTTAATTTACAAGGATTTAACCACATTTTATTGACATATAAGGAGTTTCATGTCTTACGGTTGAGTCACTATACTCCCAAGTAGTAACATCAAAGCTATGTATAAATTTACTGGATGACAGTATTACCCTGATTTCATGTAAGCCTTACTTATTTATTTTATCAAAACAGAATTCAGGAGTCAGGAATCAAAATTCATTCTAAATTTTGACCGAAAAAGCGGATGGTACTGCGTCTTGTAGAGAGCGTCTTGATTATGACTTTTAAATTTTTCTTCAATTAGTTTCTAGGTATGTGTTTATGCAACAAGGGTTAATGTTACTAATTCAACTGGTACTAGAGTTTGCACCTGTTGTTGCAGAGCTAGTCCAAAATAGAAATAAATCTAGTTTAGGACTGAGTAAATATGAACCGATTGAGGCAATCCCCGAAATACTCAAAGTTCTAAATCCTGCAAATAAAAAAAGCGGCGATGTTGAAGATTTTGAACAAGCAAGAATTTTCCAACAGCAATTAGTAGCCGATAATCACCAAACGCGATTAAAAATAGCCGCACAAGAGCGAGAAACAGCGCTTAAGTTACCAGAAGTCAATAAAATTTTGGATAGCTGGCCCTTAAGATTATACCCTTCACAAATTTTAGACCACACCAATTATGGACACACTCCACTTAAAATTTTTATCGCTCCTCCTCAAGTAGATTTTGACCAATTTGGCGCTCGTAGAGATGAAAATATTTTTCAATTTGAGTTAATGTTAGCTGAAGGATTAAGAGATTTTCTCAACAAAGATTACTCTTTACATAGTCAACTTAGACCAACAGAGTTATTGGCAGGAGCCTGGGATAGTAAGCGTTTTCACAGTGAATCAAGTATTAAAGCTCTGTTTGGAATGTTGAAAACAGAGCCAAGTTTGATTTTAGAGTCAGAAAACGATGGAGATTATTTAAATTTTAGGATTGCCTACTGGGGTTTAGGGCAAGAAAATTATTTTTATAAAACAATTGCTCGTTTACCTTATCGAGAAATTCTGGAAGAATCTGCTAAAAGGCGGGCATTAGAATGGAAGAAAATTAGAGATGAACTTGTAGCATTAGGAGAAAAATTAGAGGAAGTTAATCAGCTTGGAAAAGATAATGTGATAAATTTAGAAATTTTAGAAAAGGTAGAAAAATGGCATGAAAAAGGAATTGATATTAGTAAGTTATCTTTACAATATCAAGTCAATCGTCAGGATTATGAAAAACTTTGCCAGGTTTTGATTACCTATCACTGTTTGGTTGCAGGTTGGGTAGCAGATATTTACCACCTGGTTGATCGTGGTGTACCTCCGCTACTACCAGAGTTGCTGCCGAGTTTGCTGTCAGATACTTTTGATTTACAATCAGTATGGGTTATCGCATCTGGTTACAAACAAGTTTACCAAGCTCTGGAAAATGAGCGCTCTTACTGGATTCCAGAATTGGCTTTAGAATTAGCCCAGAGTTTATGCCATTTAAGCGATGCCTACGGCGGTAAACTACGCTCTTGGGCAAACGAACAGCTAAATTATTCTGTGAGTACATGGTTACAACTACGCCAAATATCACCAAACGATTCTCCTAACCCGCTTCAGGAAATGCAATCAGCCGTCAGCGTTAAAGATGAGGAATATGTAAAAAAGTTAAGAGAATATTTTGTCGCGGTGGGTGATACTCAGAGTATTGCTGATGTTGATGAAATTTTAAATCGCATCGCCAACCTCAAACACCAAGTAACATTACAACATATCCTTCTCAGCCATACCCTAACTGGACATTCAGAAAAAGTGACATCTGTCGCCATTAGTCCTGATTGTGAAACTTTAGTTAGCGGCTGTGCAGATAAAACCATCAAAGTATGGAATCTTAAAAGCGGTAAACTTATTCGCACTCTCACAGAAGATTTAGGCAAAATTTCCTCTGTTGCGATTAGTCCTGATGGACATTATCTCGCTGTTGGTATTTGTCAACACCCCAGAAGTAATGTCAAAGTATGGAATCTCAATTCTGACAAACTCCTTCACACTCTATTAGGACATCAAAAACCGGTTAACTGCATCGCAATCAGTCCTGACGGGCAAATTCTTGCCAGTGGTAGTAATAAAATCAAAATTTGGAATTTGCATAAAGGCGATGCCTACGGCGGGCTATGCCAACGCATTTCTACCCTTTGGCATTCATCCGCAGTTAATGCTGCTGCTATCAGCCCCGATGGTACAATCCTTGCTAGTGGTAGTTCTGACAACAAAATTAGGCTGTGGAACCCACACACAGGAGATCCATTACGCACTCTCAATGGACATTCCGGTGAGGTAAAATCAGTAATCATCAGTCCTGATGGAGAAATTCTCTTTAGCGCTAGTGCAGACAAAACTATCAAAATTTGGCATTTAACTACAGGCAAAGTGTTACATACCTTGACTGGACATTTAGAAGAGGTAAGATCCTTAGCTGTTAGTCCTGATGGAGAAATTCTCTTTAGCGGTAGCGTAGACAAAACCATCAAAATTTGGCATTTACAGACGGGAGAGTTACTGCAAACTATCACAGAACACTCAGGGGCAGTAAACTCTATTGCTATTAGCCATGATGGTCAATTTTTGGCTAGTGCTAGTTCTGATAAAACCATCAAAATTTGGCAGATAAATTAAGCTTTTTGGTTACTTGTTTGCTGATTCTTCTTGGCTAGTTCCATGTAGCTTAATAAAGCTATCAAAAGCATACCATGCTAAAACATACCAAGGAATAACTTCTAACTGTAACCCTTTCTTAAATAATTGCCGTATCGAAAGACTAGCTAATCCCAAAGGGAAAAGAATTCGCAGATCAAAATCACCATGCGTTGACTGTTTGACGCGCTGGTTTAAGTCAACAAGCGCAGATGATACTCCTGCTGCTGCCTCGGTGTTACCCTCAGTAACATCAGCAAAAATTATTCCTAAATCTTTAAGTGTTGCTAGCACATTTTCTAGACTGCCATCTTTCCCATCGTCATTGATAACAATACTGCCATGACGGACATTTGTTTTAACTTGATGAATGTGAGGATTTGCTAACAGAGCATTGGCGATACGTTGCATTTTTTCTGGTTGACGATGAGAATGAGCCACTCTCAACCGTAATCTTCCGGGAGTCGAACTTACAACTTTTGTAGATATCGGTTTTGGTGGTGTTTTGAAAGTGGGTTTGTCTATAATTTCCGACATTTTATTGTAAGTGCTATAACCATTTGTCAACATACAACTGCCTTTTTGACTTGTATGAAGGTGGATTCTTTGTTGTGGGTTTGTTATTGTCAAAAATTAAGGAAAAACGAACCGCAGAGGACGCAGAGAACACAGAGGAATAAGAGGAGCGAGAGAGACGTAGGTTGGGTGAAGCGGAGCGCAACCCAACATATATTCAGAATGTTGGCTTTGGCAAAGCCTCCAACGCCACTTGCTACAACGCGGGAAACCCGTGCAACGCAGTGGCTCCCCAACCTACAATTTTTTTGCTATTTTCGTAGGTGCGTTAGGTGGAATACCGTAACGCACCTTACTAATTTGATATTTTGGTAATTGGAAGTTGCCTATGGCAAAGATTTTAACTTGCTAATGGGCAGATGAAATTACGCACCATTATCGGCGACATTATCCGCATTGGTGGCACTAGCTTCAAATACGGGTGTCTCTTTTTCATCAGCGAGTTCAGCTCTGGCTTCGGCTACCATGTCTTCCCAGGTTTCTCCCATTTCTGCAATGGTTCCCTTGCTTCTTTCATAAAGACCAATTCCGCCTTTGATGACTGACTTGACGAAGGGTTTACCAACTCCAGCGACAATGGGCAGCAGAACAGGTGCTAAGAGGACTGCACCAATTCCGACTATAATACCGGGAGCGCCTGCATCTTCAACAAAATCACTAATTTTAGCCATATTCAATTTCCTCCTATTAATTGAGAAATCTGGGAAAGCTTTTTAAGATACTCTTGTCGGCATAGTTGCATCATCTTGCCGATGGTAGAGTTTTATTTTGACGACTTTTAAGAATTGGACGCAAACCGTTGACTCCGGCAACTACGGTTGAGCCATTGTTGACTACTGTTGCAGCTAAGGGGTTAAGACCAAAGAAAACGGCGATCGCTAATGCTGCTAAATTAGGAACAGCAACAAGTCCTGTGTTTTGCCGAATCAATTGCTTGGCTTGACGAGCGATCGCGATCGCTTCTAATAAACCATGCAAGTCATTCTGCATCAACACTAAGTCTGCTGTCTCGCGGGCTATCTCAGAACTGTTGGCAAAGGATACGGAAACATCAGCGTAGGCTAAAGCTGGCGAATCGTTGATCCCATCGCCTACAAATGCAACTGTCTTTCCTTGTTCGTGTAGTTGGCGGACAACTGTTGCCTTTTGTTCTGGAAAAGCTTCGGCGTGAGTATACGTTGGCAAAATACCAAGTTGAGCAGCAACAGCAGTAGCAGTTCGCTTATTATCGCCGGTTAACATGTGAATCTCTACACCTTCGACCGTCGAAAGTGCTGTGATGACTTCCCGGCTTTCGGGACGGAGAACATCACTATATTTAATAATACCTTGAAGTTGCCCGTTGCTGGCTACATAAATCGCTGAATTTGCAGATTTTTGTTGACCATTTAACGCTGCGGTATCAATGCTACTGGAGCGCAAAAAGCGATCGCTCCCAACATAAACTGTCTCTCCATCAATCAGAGCTTGCACGCCCAAACCTAGTTGATAGTCCCACTTAGTACGCGGCAAAATTTCCACTTGCTCTGCTTCGGCATAGCGAACAATTGCCTCTGCTACTGGATGAGTTAAACGCTGTTCGGCGGCAGCTGCCAATTCCAACACCCGTAATCTTGAGGTTGCTGGATTGAGACTTTCCACACTGACTACATCGACTTCTCCTTTAGTCAGTGTCCCCGTTTTATCAAAAACTATAGTATCAACTTCTGCTAGTTGTTCTAACGCCCGTCCACTACGGATGAGAATCCCCCGCCGTGCAGCATAAGTTAATGCTGCTAAAACTGTTGTCGGAACTGATACTCGAATACCTGTAGCAAAGTCTAGAGTTAAAACGCTGGCTGTCCGTGAAGGGTTGCGGGTTGCGGTAAATACTGCCCCAGCAAGTAACAAAGTTGGCATAACAGCTTTTTGAGCAAATTTCGTGGCATAATTCTCCATCCGCGTATCGTGGACAGGCGCTTCTTGCATTAACTTAATGCTCTGTCCGGCGCGGGTATCATTGCCTATCCATTCTGCAACAATATAAATTCGTCCTTCTCGTACCAACGTTGAGGCAAAAACTGGTTGTCCCTTTTTCTTCAGTACTGGCATCGACTCGCCAGTTAGTTTCTGCTCATCTAGGAGGGCCTTACCTCGCAAAATGCTACCATCAACCGGCACTTGTTCGCCAGGGTAAACAATTACTGTATCGCCACGCTGTACATCTTGAATGGGAATTTGCTGCTTTTCGCCATTGCGTTCCACCCAGACAAATTGCCCCAGAGAATTAAGTAAATCTAAAGTTTGTTGAGCAGAAGAACGAGCCGTGCGATCGCGGATATTTTCACCCACTTCAATTAAACCCAGCATCAGCGATGGTGTGAGAAATTGCCCTTGGAAGGTAGTAATAGCGATCGCCATTAAATCCAAAAAGTCAATATTCAATTTTTGCTCTCCCCTAATACCTTCCCAGGCTCGTTGCATAACAGGTAGTGTAGCTAGAGCGATTGGAAGCACCACTATCAAAGGCGGGATCGGTAATCCTAACGGGCCTCCCAGCACTGCTAAAGTAGTCGCAACAGCCGAGAGTTGTAAACCTGGCCAAGAGTTCTCTTTTTTGGTTTCCGATAAAGATGCAGAGTTTTTGAGAACGACTACTTCACTTGCAGCCTGAATCAAATCGTGAAGGTGCGATCGCATCTTCGCATCGGAAATTTTATCAGATTTATAAGTAACTGCAACTGACATTGCCGCAGGCTTGACACGAACATTCTTCACCAGCGCATCTGCTGTTAGCAATACTTCGAGACGCTTGGCATAATCGGCATCACAGCGTAAACGAGGTAGGCGAAACCGCAGCCTTCCCGGAGTTGTATGGACAATGCTGTAGGTAACGTTAGGGAACTCTCTTCGAGAATGTCCATTAGTGTCAGTTAAAGAAGCTTTTCCATTCCCTTCCAACACAGTGAATTGAGATTTTGGAGGTGATGGGAGTTGCAGTGCTACTTTTGCCATTACTTTTGTTTAATCCAAAATTGTTACACTTCGATGAAAATCAGGCTCTCTGCTGGGGTATAGAGCAAATTAGCCACCAATCCGGTGAGATTGATTAAGTAGTCATTAGTCATTAGTCATTGGTCATCGGATTTTTTTGGTGCATACCGCGTCCCAAGCGATGCCCCAAGTTGTTGGGTAGGCGGAAAACTTTGTCTTTCATCGGACTAATTCAAATCACGTTAAAGAGTGGGCGTGGTTTCTTTTGCACCAATGACTAATGACTAATGACTCCGCGAAGCGGTTAGTTTGGTTATTTATCATTTGCTGGATTTTTGAGCTAACTTATCGCTGTGGCGGGATCATTGGCAGATTCAATTAGACTGGCTAGATGAGATATTGCTGCTGATAAAAAGCTTTGCACTCGCTTCTGAGAATCCCGCATCATTCCAGTTTTATAGGTAATGACAACTGATCTCGCAGCGCTATTAACTCGCTCACTGGTAACTGTAGAATCTGATTTGAGTAATGCCTCTAACCGTTGAACATATTTGGGATCGCAGGCAATTCGAGGCACACGAAACCGCACTCTTCCGGGAATGGCATGAGCAATGCAATAAGCTACTTTTGCAGGTTTTTTTGGTTGTTGAGTTACAAAATGAGCCGAAGATACCGAATTGCTTTTAGTCTTAGAGACTGATATATCCGCAGAAGATAAAGAGAATGTTGCTGATTTCTGCTTCTGTGGTTGCATTGTTGGCTTTCTATCCTGCCTGTCTTCTGTTGTCACCGCAGTAGAGTATGGTTTCAATTGGTTTGCAGTTGCTAGTACCACTTCTGGATTACCAGCCAACTGAATCAAATTAGCCAAATGCGATCGCATTTCAACATCTGACACTACATCAGATTTATAGGTAATAGCAATTGACCCTACCATAGTATTATTGACTTGCCGATCTATTACCAAAGGCTCATTAGCAAGCAAGGCAACAAGACGTTCTACATATTTTGGATCTTCGCTAATCTGAGGGATGCAAAATCCCACTTGTCCAGGAAATGCACAAATAATGCTATACACTACCCTTGAAGGCGGTGTTACTGGGTAATTAATCTTCTCTGTGACTGTTCGCTCTGGTTTTTTTTCTAAATCTGCTACCGATTCTAAATTTAAAACAGCCATAATTCCCCTCCAGTATTCCGCAATTTGAAACTGTATATTAGGTTCCCAAGGGTAAGTTCGCCATCATGCCTAATGAGAAAAACATCGCAGGCGGTTTTAAGTTAATCCACAGACTGGATAACTCTGAAGTTATTTCGCTTGCTGTTGTTGAGTTGATAACTTCAGGAGTCTGACTAACATTTAAACTTATTTGATGTGACGTTGTTGCGTCTGTAATTTGATTCGTCTGACTAACTTCTTGGAGAGGTTGGTTAGGCGTTGTAATTTGCTGCGTTGGTGGGTTTGTCTCCAACGCTAATTCCATCAAACTCACCCAATAAGATAATGGAATCTCACGAGACTGATAAGCGATCGCGATCGATGCTGCATCAAAATTCATCCGCACACTTGTAACTTCAGCATCGGTTTTTACTATTCTCTCAAGTCGCCGCCCATAAGCTCGATCTTGAGCGATTTTTGGTATATGGAAGCGAATACGTCCACTAATTGCATGGATGACGTTGTAGTCAATCTTTGCAGGTGTTGCCACTTTGCTAGTTTTCTCAAGATTATTTGTTAATTCTTCTTGTTGGGCACTAGATTGGCGTTCCTCTTTTGATAATTGCGATATCGCAGAACTGGTATTATTGCCGTTGTTTTTTTCTAATGTCGGAACTTGAGAGCCAAGATAACCAATTACACCACGGGTTGCATCCGCCGCAATCACATAAACTGGAATCGATACCCAGCCATGAATTCCTAACCCTCCTGTTACCGCCAAGCCTGTCATCATCGGAATTAAGGAAATACCCTGCTCTTTCCAAAATGAAGGTGATTTCCAAGCTGCAAAGGGATCGGTTTTGTGAGGTGAATCAGATGAAGCTTGCGGCTGTTGAATGTCAATATCTGATCTTAACGCCAAAATTTGCGGTAATGACAGCTTATCTTCATCAAAATTAATTACCAGACTGCCAGTTTGCTCATTCACAGTAACTTCCCTCACACCCTCTAAGGAGCGTAAATCTTGGGCTATGCTGTCTAATATCGAGTTCAAACTACTGTCAGTGCTGCGGAGTCGCACGCGTCCAGTAGTGACATGAACTATTTGCAACCCAGCTGGAGGCTGTAACTTCGTTGACTGTGCCATCTTAGTTGCTTTGTTCTGTAGAGATTAAATTAGGAGATACTTTCTGGACAATATTTAATTTTTCACAATTACTAATATTTTTAGTCATTTACTTGATTACCCAATAGCTAGATCAAGTGAATAGGTTAACAATAGATTAAATTTAGCTTAAGTCTGGGTATAGAGTATGTGTCTTCAGAATTATTTTTAACAATAATTTTTATGATAATGATTATCTAAAAAAGACAGACTTCCGAAAGCTCCCACTTCACCCTTTAGGCAGGTGTGAGTTATTTAGTTTAGACATAATAGAGGTAGATTCTCGCTCCCAGAGTTGAACATAATTGCTGAGTACGCAATTATGCTAATAATTTGTGTTCAAATACAGAAACCAGGGTATTTTGGCATTTCTAAGGAAGTAAAAGGCTGAAAGAATTGATATTGTGTATAAGATTTTATGATCGAAGTTGAACATCTGAGTAAAATATACGGTTCCACCCCAGCGATTACTGATGTCACTTTTAGCGTCGAACCTGGGGAGATTTTAGGGCTTCTGGGCCCCAATGGTGCTGGTAAAACTACAACCATGAGGATTCTGGCGGGTTATTTACCGGCAACAAATGGTAATGCCCGCATTGCTGGCTATGATGTCCATGAAAATTCCCTGGCTGTACGCCAACGCATTGGTTATTTACCCGAAACACCGCCGTTATATCCAGATATGACTGTGGAGGGGTTTTTGCATTTTGTTGCCCAAATTAAGGGAGTACCAGCAGGCGATCGCGCCAAGAAGGTAACAGCCGCTATCAAACGCTGCAACTTAGAAGATAAGCGGCGGGTAATTATTCGCAAACTCTCTAAAGGATATCGCCAACGTGTAGGAATTGCTCAAGCGATCGTCCACGATCCACCAGCGATAATTTTAGATGAACCCACCGTTGGACTCGATCCCCGACAAATAATTGAGGTACGGAATTTAATTAAAAGCCTTGCTGGGACTCATACAATTATTCTTTCAACGCACATTCTGCCAGAAGTGAGCATGACTTGTAGCCGTGTCGCTATTATTAATCGCGGCAAAGTTGTGGCAACTAATACTCCAGAAAACCTGATGACTCAGTTGACAGGCGGTTCCGGGTATGAGTTGGAAATAGAAGGAGAAGCTGCCCTAGCGAAACAGGTATTGCAAAATGTCGCGGGTGTGAGTCTGATAGAATCAATTCCGACCGCCGGAGGTCATCACCCACAGACAAATCGCGCTTATCTGCGGGTGATATCGCAACCGGGAAAAGAACCAGGAAAGGATATTGTTGCAACTTTGGTGCGTGCAGGCTTTGGTTTACATGAACTGCGGCGAGTTAACGCTACCTTAGAAGATGTGTTTTTGCAACTGACCACAGAAGAAAAGAATTTCGAGACTGAGGTAGACTTAGCAGCAGACAACGAAGGAGAGGCAGCGTAAATGGGTGTAGTGCTAAGTAATATTATTGCCATTTATCGCCGAGAGTTACAGAGTTATTTTGTATCACCTTTGGCTTATGCGATCGCAGGCATATTTTGGTTCATCGCCGGGTTATTTTTCGTGATGATTTTGCTAGGGCCAGATGGCATTTTGGTAGGAGTCGCGGCAATAGATGCACAAGGTCAACAACTAGGAGTACCAACACCACCGATAGATGTCCCCTACGAATTTGTCCGAGCATTTTTAGATCGTATGGGGTGGCTATTGTTGTTTGTCTTGCCAATCCTCTCGATGGGACTCTATGCCGAAGAACGCAAGCGCGGCACTTTAGAACTATTAGCCACGTCACCAATCACCAATTGGGCAGTAGCAGTAGGTAAGTTATTAGGCGTGCTAACATTTTTTATCACAATGGTTGTACCCATGCTAGTGTTTGAAGCGATCGCCATTAGTGGATCAAATCCACCAATGGCGCTTTCAATTCCCTTGTTGGGTCATTTTGGATTAATCTTACTAGCAGCAGCAATCTTATCTGTAGGAATGTTTATTTCTTCTTTAACAGACAGCACAATTTTGTCTGCCGTCCTTACATTTGCAGTAATTTTATTATTGTTATTGATTGATTTAATCGCCAAAATTGTCCCTGGCCCAGTGGGTGAAGCTTTAGGTTATTTATCATTGTTGAAACATTACAACACCTTAACTCAAGGGATTTTTGATACAAGTGCCTTAATTTTATTGGCTAGTTACATTTTTTTGGGCATCTTTCTCACCGCTCAATCAATTGATGCACTGCGCTTTCAAAGGCAATAGTCATTTGTCATTTGTCCTTTGTCCTTGGTCATTTCTTATTTATCATCTGGGACATTGCCAATTGAGTTTAGATAGGAGTTTAATTTGGGCGCTAGTTCGTTAATGATTGTTTTGATTGCATTTATCTGTTCGGTAGTTAAAAGGTTACGAGTATAAGCCCGTCTTAACCAATGTTGAGTTTCATTCAAAGAGCCTCTCGCTATTTTGATAAAACGTCTATTATCTTGAAAACTACCTCTTCCTACACCTTCTGCTATATTGGCACCGATACTATCTGCCGAACGTACAATCTGTTTACCAATCGTATCTTTTGCAAAGAAATTCCATTCCTCAACAATTTTCCAAATGTCGTCTGCCAACTGTTCTGATAATTGATAAACCTGTAATTCTTGGAAACGCTTTGTTGCCATTCATTCAGTTGTATAGACTTATTTTATCCACTCAATTTTCGTCGATACATTTTAAAATGTCACTATTTTTAGACAAATGACCAATGACAAATGACAAATGACAAATAACCAATGACAAATGACAAATAAGATGAAGATAGTTGCAAAGAAGAAACTGTGGAAATATCTATTTTGGTTGGGCCCATTCCTAATTGCTGTCGGCTTAACAGTTGGGTTAGTTTCTGAACAGTGGGGACTAATTCCATTAGTATTTCTGATTGCGGGAGTTGTAATCAGTGGGTTGGGGATAATATGGCAAAGCTATGAGACTAACTGGTGGAAACGTCGTTCTACCCAAGCTGGGACTAATGCTGTAGTAGCAACTCTAGCAGTATTGGCAATTTTGGGATTAATTAACCTTTTGGGGACTCGCTACCACTTGCGGTCAGACTTAACAGAAAGCCAATTGTTTACCCTTGCGCCCCAGTCACGGGAATTGGTGAGTGTTTTACCTCAACCAGTTAAGGTGTGGGTGTTTGATGTTAACCAAAATCCCCAAGACCGAGAATTACTAGAAAATTATCAACGGCAAAGCTCAAAATTTAAATATGAGTATATCGACCCCCAAGCTAGACCAGGACTTGCAGAAAAGTTTGGCGTTAAAGATTACGGAGAAGTTTATTTAGAATCTGGAGATAAACGGCAATTAGTACAAACAGTAAATCAAAATGAGCGGTTGTCAGAAATCAGATTAACTAGTCGCCTGCAACAACTAACAAATTCAACCACAGCCAAAGTTTACTTACTCCAAGGTCATGGCGAACGCCAACTTTCGGCTGGTAAAGATGCAATATCACAAGCAGTTCAAGGATTAGGCGACAAAAATTTCACAACATCACCCCTGAATTTAGGAGAAACTTCCAAAGTTCCTGAAGATGCGTCTGTTGTGATAGTGGCTGGCCCCAAGCGAGGGCTATTTGAAGGCGAAGTCAAAGCTTTGCAAGAATATCTTAATCGCGGCGGTAACTTATTGCTGATGATCGATCCTAATACCGATCCCAAACTTAACAGCTTGTTACAAGAGTGGGGTATTCGTCTGGATAATCGTTTAGCAGTTGATGTCTCTGGCGAAAGCGTCGTGGGACTTGGCCCTGCTGCACCCTTAGTCACAGAATACGGGCAACATCCAATTACCAAAGATTTCGGTAACGGCAATTCTTTTTATCCGATTGCCCGACCACTGGAAATTACCTCTGTGCCTGGTGTTCAGGCTACTCCATTACTACGAACCAAACCCTATCCCAATAGCTGGGCAGAAAGCGACCTTCAAAGCGAAAAATTGGAGTTTAATGCAGATAAAGACCTAAAAGGGCCTCTAACCTTGGGCGTAGCCTTAACAAGAAAACAAGCAGCTAAATCTGCTTCAACTCCTCAACCTGCACCGAAACCTTTGCCCCTACCATCACCAACTACCCAAAGCAAAGCTTCTCCCACTCCCCCTGCAACGCCAGCCTCTCCTGCCTCCCCTACTCCCAATCCTTCATCGCAAACAGCCACCGAGTCAAGGTTAGTAGTTTTAGGAAATTCTGATTTCGCCACCGATGGCTTGTTTCAACAGCAATTAAATGGAGATGTATTCCTCAACTCAGTTACTTGGTTGAGTCAACAGGATCAGCAACCCCTTTCCATTCGCCCCAAAGAACCGAAAAACCGTCGGATAACCCTGACAACCACACAAGGCAATCTTTTAATATTGTCATCTCTGTTGGTTTTACCTTTAATTGGGTTTGCGATCGCAGTTATTATTTGGTGGAAACGACGGTAAGAAGTGAGTTAGCAGTTAGGAGTCACAAGTAGAGATTGGAGAAGAGTTTTTTCTATGCCCAATGACCAATGACAAATGACAAATGACCAATGACCAATGACTAAAAAATGAAATTGCCGAGAACGACTTTAATTTTGATACTGCTAGCGCTGGGTTTAGGTGGTTTTGTTTACTTCTCTGAAATTCGGGGTGCGACTGTGCGAGAAGAAACCAAAGAGGAAAATAAGCAAATTTTCTCTTTTGCCGCCGATGATGTGCAATCTCTAACAGTTAAAACAAAAAAACTCACCCTGAACCTGGAACGTAATCCTGAATCTAGTAGTAACCCCAAGTGGTTAATCAAATCTCCAGTATCTGGCCCAGCAAATGACGCTATTGTTTCTTATTTGATGGATTTGTTGGTCAAAGGTAAGAGCGATCGCACCTTATCAACTCCACCAAAAGAGCTTGGGCAATTTGCTTTAGATGAACCCCCAGCAACCATCAATATCACCCTAAAAAATCGGCAAAACCATCAGTTGATTTTGGGTAAATCTAACTTTAACGGACGTTTTTTATATGCTCAAACTGACCCTGCTGCTAAACCCGATGGAAATATTAACGTGCTGTTGGTATCTACAGATTTTGCAAATGCCGTGAATCGGGAATTATCAGAATGGAAGCAACCTGTAGACAATAGTCAGAAACTTCCTCCGCTCACCATTCCTAAACCGACTCCGACAAACAGTAAATAATTAATTCAAAATCTGGCGATATTATGATGACAAATCCCACAGCAACATTGCTGATTTCCTGCCCAGATCAACGGGGACTAGTGGCGAAATTTGCCAATTTTATCTATTCTAACGGTGGTAATATTATCCATGCAGATCAGCATACAGACTTTGCTGCTGGCTTATTTCTCACCCGTATTGAATGGCAGCTAGAGGGGTTTAATTTGCCGCGAGAATTTATTGCCCCTGCATTTAATGCGATCGCACAACCTCTTGGCGCTAAGTGGGAAATACGTTTTTCTGATACAGTACCACGCATTGCTATTTGGGTCAGTCGGCAAGACCATTGTCTATTTGATTTAATTTGGCGACAACGTGCTAAAGAATTTGTGGCTGAAATCCCTTTAATTATTAGTAATCATGCTAATTTAAAGGTAGTAGCAGAACAATTTAATATTGACTTTCAGCACGTTCCCATCACTAAAGACAATAAATCAGAACAAGAAGCCCAACAACTAGAATTACTCCGCCAGTACAAAATAGATTTAGTTGTATTAGCGAAATATATGCAGATTGTTAGTGCAGATTTTATTAATCAATTCCCGCAAATTATTAATATTCATCACTCCTTTTTACCAGCTTTTATCGGTGCAAACCCCTATCACCGAGCTTTTGAACGCGGTGTTAAAATTATTGGTGCAACCGCTCATTATGCCACTGCTGATTTAGATGCAGGGCCAATTATTGAACAGGATGTAGTGCGAGTGAGTCACCGTGATGAAGTGGATGATTTGGTGAGAAAAGGTAAAGATTTGGAGAGAGTTGTATTAGCAAGAGCGGTGCGCTCGCACTTACAAAATCGTGTATTAGTCTATGGTAATAGAACAGTAGTATTCGAGTGATTGATTTCTCATCATAACAAATGTAATTTTACAAGAAATGAGTATAAAAATATTAAGAGTTATCGCTGGGGTTGCAAAAGCGAAGTTAAATAGTTAACAACCTCATAGTCATAAGATATTATGATCCCTGACAACTTCATCGTCCGCACAATGAAAAGGTCGGAAATTGATTTGGCGATTACTTGGGCAGCAAGCGAAGGTTGGAACCCAGGGAGGTATGATGCTGAATCTTTTTATCAAACTGACAAGAACGGTTTTTTATTGGGCGAATTGAACGGTGAGCCAGTGGGGTGTATTTCTGCTGTTGCTTACGATCAACACTTTGGCTTTCTAGGTTTTTACATTGTGAAACCCCAGTTTCGTGGGCAGGGGTTGGGTATGAAAATTTGGAAGACAGCAATTGACTATCTTGGTACCGATCGTAACATCGGCTTGGATGGTGTAGTAGCTCAACAAGATAACTACAAAAAGTCTGGTTTCCAAATCGCTTATAAGAATATTCGTTATCAAGGGGTGGGTGGCGGTGTTATGCCTGCTGGTATCATCGACCTGAAAACAGTGCCTTTTGAAGAGTTGGTGGCTTATGATTGCCAACTTTTTCCTTCTAAACGTCCAGTGTTTCTGCAACATTGGATTGAACAGCCAGAAAGTACTGCTTTCGGGTTTCTCAAAAATGGATATCTTGTTGGTTACGGAGTTATCCGGCCTGCCCATACAGGTTTTCGGATTGGGCCACTGTTTGCTAATGACGAACAGATTGCTGAAGCATTATTTAAAGCCTTGCTTGCAGAAAATCCTCATGCTCCAGTGTTTTTTGATGTACCCGATGCAAATGTACAAGCAATTAACCTAGTTCAACGTTACCAATTGGAGCCAGTCTTTCAAACTGCTCGGATGTACACTCAAGAAATTCCTAATTTACCTATTGATCGCGTCTTTGCTGTGACAAGTTTGGAACTAGGTTAGAAACGCACTATTGTTTAATCGCCTTCCTTACAGGCTTCAGTTCTGCGATCGCAGCTACCAGTTTACCAGGATCGCCTGGTTTAGCGATATGGAGTTGAAATCCGGCTATCAAAGCCTGTTTTTGTGTCGAAGACTAAGCATTACTCCTCTACTTTCTTAAGAGCATCAGGCTTGTGAGCAGCTTGCTTTCCTGTCTTGTCACTTTCAACTAAGTATTCAGGGTTATCTTCACTTGCAGCAATATGGTGTTCTTTAATATCTGTAGGTGAAGTGAGCTTCTTTACAACTTTGCCAGTTGTCTTGCCTTGTGAAGTGTTCCATTCAACCCGATCGCCTTTTTTGAATTGTTCAGCCACATTCATCCCCTATTTGATGTTTTATACCTACTAAAGTCACATTATGTCTGCGACTGGAAAAGTAGCCATCATTCTGATGATAGAGAAAACATCCGTTCTTAAGCCAGTAATTTAATTAGGTGTAAGATGAAAAAATTAGGCGATCGCTACAACTAGCTTGATACAAAAGCTGTGCATAGCTGTAGCCCGCCGTAGACATTGCCTCATAATGTAGAAAGATTAAGCTGCTCTCAAAAAACTCTCAATGAGCCAAACTAGGCTCAATTTAGTTGCAATATCTATCTTTCTCATGACTCTATTAGTACTGCTGGGGCCATTCTTAAACTTATCACCAGCAGTACCAGCACTTACTACCTTCACCATCTTAGGCATAGCGACATTAGATAGTTTCAGCTTGCAAGGCAAGGATGATACTATCTTTTTGGATTGGATTGCTGGTTTTTCAAGTGAACACCGCGAGCATATTACTAAACAAAAACATCTCCAAAAAGTGTGACAGCTTTTGGAGATGTCTAATCAACTGCAATGATATTCAGTTACACACTAATACTATTAGTAACAAGCCTTGGTTTCAAATAGTTGTAATTTATTAAACGACTCTTGTTATTCAACTCAATTTCCCGCTCTGCTTCGTTCAACTCTTGCTGGAATTTAGCTAAAACATCCTGAGCCTCTGGGTCTAAAAATTTATCATCATAGTACCCTAATCTGTCATAACGATAGGCAGACAGAATAAATAAAATCGATAATTGGTCAGCAGTTTGCTTTGACGGTGGCAGAAATGATAATAGACTTTTGCGGTCAGGAATAGTACCTTCTGCTGTCATTTGTTTATAAGCAGCAAGAGGCATATTGGGCATGAAAGTCATATATTCATATTGTGAGTAGTTAACAGCAGCGTGTTGCGGCCCACAAGTGAAGATAACCGCAGTAGCAATATCAACTAATTGGTCTAATGTGTCGATGCGATTGCTAACACCCTTAACTCGTCCGCCTGATTGAGAAACTAATTCCTGCACCCAACTTTGTAATTCCAAGTCTGCTGCTAAATCCTGGGGAGTTTTGTAGTATATCTGCAAGTATTCAGACACAAACTTTTTAATGGCATTCCACAATAACAAGCCATCGTCTCGATAGGGATAGTGAGGTAAGTTGTCTGGATCATCCATACCCCGATTTTTTAGTTCAGTAGGTAAGGAAAACTGATCTAAGCTCCATTCTGTATATGCGTTAACGACAATTTGCAATGACTCTTGCAGAGTTCCGGCTAGCAATTCGTCAACAGGGCCACCTCTACTAATTAGGCGCTTACGAGCCAAGTCATTATTAGCCAACATGAAACGGAAGTGAGGTTTTAGTAATAAGTTGAGGGGATGGTTCTCGGCTAGTTGACGTGCTGTAACAATAGCAAAGGGTTCCATAACAAAGTGAGTTCGACACAGATGGCTACTCATTTCATGATGGTTAGCATCAGCAATTTGAACACAAAGCTTGGCATGAAACCAGGTTAAAGGGTCATCAAAAGGTGTAATTAGCTGGCTCTGTTTACCATTTGCGGGGTTGATTTGGATGGCAATCGGTACGAGTTGACCGCGATCGCTAAAACCAGAACTGCGCCAACAAAAGAAAGCTATAGGGGTTGGTAAATACTTCTTACCTCTTTCATAAGTACCTCCTTTAACAAACGCAAGCGCTCTGTAATCAGCTACATATAAATTTCCATTCGCAAGTTTTTCTACTAAGTTGATAGAGTCACCAAACTTTTCTTGCAGTTCTAAAATAGTAAAGGCGAAGCCATCTGGCATCTGCTCAATTCGACGTAAAACAAAAGGATTTGCCCCACAAAGCCGTTGTTCACAAAAAGAGTCATCAGTTTGGTATATTTTGATGACATTAGGTTTAGGCAAAACTGGAAAATAGTCTTCATAGTCTTGCAATTCATCTAAAGGATCCCATAAAGAACGGGTTTTAACGGCTAACATATTTATAGGTAGTTCTGCTGTCTCTAATGTCCGTTCAGCAATATACTTAGTTGAAAAGTTTTCTATAGAAGGTACATTTTTTAGCATTGCCATAGGCGTTAAAAAGTCGTAATCAAATTCATACTCTCCTTGTTTTCTTTCTAGCAATATTTGACGTTTTGTAGGGTCAGGATCATTTTGAGGAAGGTATGGCTTCATAACTTTTTGTGCCAATTTAAGGTAAGAACAATAACAGGTAATTTTACCTCTAAAATCTGGATTTTAAATTTTCACATAAAATATTTAACAGCATTTATTTTGGTCTATCTGCAAACGGCATCTATAGGTTTTAAACCGCTTACTATGAATCAGGTTTACTTATTGCTGTTATGCAGAATATCCATATTTGTAAGATTTCTTCACTGATAGTCAAATTTTCATGAGGAAATTACGTCATCAAGGGATTTGTAGAGACACTTGATACAGAAGGTGTGCGATCGCATCATAATAAAGAAATATTAAGCAGATTTTCAGAAAACTCTCAATGAGCCAGACTACCTTAAATTTAGTTGCAATATCTATCTTTCTCATGACCCTATCGGTACTGCTGGGGCCATTTTTGAATTTGTCGCCAGCAGTACCGGCACTTGCAACCTTCGCTATCTTAGGCATAGCTACGTTAGATAGTTTTAGCTTGCAAGGCAAGGGTGGTACTATTTTTTTGGATTGGATTGCTGGTTTTTCAAGTGAACACCGCGATCGCATCGTCCACCACGAAGCAGGGCATTTTTTGGTTGCTTACTTGCTGGGGATTCCCGTTACCGGCTACACACTCAGCGCTTGGGAAGCCTGGAAACAGGGGCAACCTGGGCAAGGTGGTGTTAGCTTTGATGATGGCGAATTAGCTTCTCAATTAGAAGTGGGTAAAATCAGTGCCCAAATGCTAGACCGCTACTGTACTGTTTGGATGGCTGGTATTGCTGCTGAAACCCTAGTTTTTAATAATGCTGAGGGTGGATCTGATGATAAAAGCAAACTGATTGGAGTCTTGACAGTTTTGGGCTTTTCTGAATCAGTTTATCAACAGAAACTGCGGTTTCATGCTCTCCAAGCAAAAACCCTATTACAAGAAAATTGGTCTAGTTACGAAGCTTTAGTTAATGCTATGCGACAACGCGCTTCGGTGGAAGATTGTCATGCTGAGTTAAGAGTGCGGGAGTAGGGGAAGAATTAATGACAAATGACAAATTATGAAGAAACAACTTTCAAATGTGAAACATGAGATAGGTAGTTTGAGTGAATAACCCGATTACGCCCAGCATTTTTAGCCTGTAAGAGACATTGATCGGCACGATTCAGCAGACTCTCTCCTTGTTCATCATCATCAGCTTGCAGACTAGCTGTGCCCAGACTAATGGTGATATTAATAGTCAGTTTATTACTGAGTGCAAATGGTTCATCGCTAACTACGCGATTAAGACGACGGGCTACTAATAGTGCTTCCTCATCGGTAGTGTTAGCCAGAAGAATCACAAATTCTTCGCCACCATAGCGAAATGCTGTGTCTTGACACCGCAGATTGTGTCGCAAACGCTGACATAATACTTGCAAAATGCGATCGCCTACTAAATGCCCGTGAGTATCGTTAACTTTCTTGAAATGATCTACATCCAGAATAATCAAACTCAGGGAAGTTTTTTGAGTTCTAGCTTTTTGAATTTGTCTGGGTAAGTCCCATTCTAAAGCACGACGATTATTTAATTCTGTCAACGAATCGGCTAAGGCGATCGCTGATAACATATCATTTGTCCGAATCAAATCTCGATATTTTTGTGCTTTTCGCAAGCCAACAGTCAATTGAGCAAGTATTAATCCATGATTGGCAGTCAACTCTGCTAAATTATGGTCTGTTTTTTCATCAATAAGATGCCAAATATAAGCATCGGCTCCTTGCTTTAGGGCCGCAGCACTCATCTCTAATTCTCTGTGCCAACCCTTATTTCTATCAGTAAACTGCTGGAAACGATCCTCAAATAAAATACAATATATCCAGGATAGTTTGGTCTGCTCTTTCAACCAATTGCACAGTTCCATACTGCCATCCAAGCTAGCCTGCACAAGCATTATATCGGGGGGCGCTATTTTAATCCGCGACACTGCTTGATTCAGATTGTCTATAACTTCTACACTAAAAGCAGCCGCATAACGGATCTGATCTGGAAGTGTGGCGATAAAATTATTTTTTCCAAAGATCAGAATAGAAATATTCATTGCTTTATTATTTATCCTATTTAAATTTTAAAGAGATTAAGTTGAGTAATTTACTACTATTCTTGCCTAATACTAAATATTATCTTTTAGGCTGAGTTAGATTTCTGGTTATATACTTTTATTTACACCGAATCTACAATATTTTCCCAATTCTTATCTCCTTTCAAGGGTTTATATTCACTACTAGCGTTTCTGAAATATTCACTTATGACAACTAATGTCTTATTTACACTATGTTTTTCAAACAGTAAAAATACTGAATAATATTGAGACTTGTAAAAACTATTCATGTGCTTTCTTAAGTGTTTTTTGACTGATTAAACTACGGAAATAAAGAGTTTGGAATAACCTCCACATTAGATAAATGAATTTCTTCTTACGAAGAAAAATAAAGAAATTATAAAGTTTTTAATTCAACGATCAAATTTATATTTTGATCGCCGAATGAAAAATGTTATTTTTCATAGGAGACTTCAGCCCTTTGGTTTATAACCTAGGCTTTAATCAAGTATTAAGGTAGGAGTGGAATTGCAAAAGCAATGCGAACTACATAGACAGCAAAGCTCCCTCCTGCTATGGACAGGAGCTTTCTGGCACTAACAAACTCTATAATTACAGAGCGAATTTGTCGGGTGAAAAATCCCCAAATTAAGTGAGACGTGAAACTGGGGTTCACAATGTGTTAGCAGGATAAATAAAATATCTCTGCCTACGCACTTTATCTGTCTTTCTTGATTTAACTCACATCTTTTGTTTAATTGATTGCAACATCATAAATTTCGAAAAAAGAAGCTAAATAAAAAGTTTGATGTCAAAACCTGCCCCTAATGTGGGTAAATCAGTGAAATTCCGCTCTTAGAAAAGTAAGCAATATTTGATACTTTCAGTTTTAGTGCCATTTGCTACCCTAGTATGGGAATTTTAAACTATTTCTTAAGGATTAATCTTAAAGACCAAAATTATGATGTCTAGGATGGGCCCAGATGCAGCACATCCTACCAGAGCCAGATAATGGTCTAAAAGCATCCTCATCACTGTGTATAGCTCACAGACTTGTACAATTTGCTGGCGGTAATATGAAACAAAATGCAAGAATATATAAAGCTATTTATGAAAATACACTTACCCAGTGCCGCTACGCCCAAGTCTAGAAGAGTCTAAAGTCTCAAGTTAAAAACACCTATGTCTTCAAATCCCCAGTACCTAAGCGGTAACGAAATTCGCAACACATTCCTCAACTTCTTTGCCCAACGGAGTCACCAAATCCTCCCAAGTGCGTCTCTCGTGCCAGAAGATCCAACCGTACTGCTGACGATCGCGGGGATGCTACCATTTAAGCCGATATTCTTGGGGCAGAGGACACCAGAATTTAAGCGGGCTACAACTTCACAAAAGTGTATCCGTACCAACGACATCGAAAATGTCGGACGCACTAAACGGCATCATACCTTTTTTGAGATGCTGGGTAATTTCAGCTTTGGTGATTATTTTAAAGAACAAGCGATCGCTTGGGGCTGGGAAATCTCCACACAAGTCTTTGGCTTTTCTCCTCAAAATCTGGTTGTCAGCGTTTTTGAAGATGATGATGAAGCCTTTGCTATCTGGCGCGATCAAATCGGTGTGCCGGTAGCCAGAATTAAACGCTTGGGCGAAGATGATAACTTTTGGGTATCTGGCCCGACTGGCCCTTGTGGCCCTTGTTCAGAAATATATTACGACTTCCACCCAGAACGCGGTGACGAAAATATCGATTTAGAAGACGATTCCCGGTTTATCGAGTTTTACAACCTCGTGTTCATGCAATATAACCGAGATGTTTCAGGCAATTTAACGCCACTGCAAAACAAGAACATCGACACGGGTATGGGTTTGGAGAGAATGGCGCAAATACTCCAAAAAGTGCCCAATAACTACGAAACTGACCTAATTTTCCCAATTATTCAAACAGCTGCTCAAATTGCTGGTATTGACTACCACAAAAGTGATGAAAAAACCAAAGTCTCCCTAAAAGTCATTGGCGATCACGTTCGTTCGGTTGTCCACATGATCGCTGATGAAATCCGCGCTTCCAACGTGGGAAGGGGTTATGTGCTGCGGCGGTTAATTCGCCGCGTGGTGCGTCATGGGCGATTAATTGGGATTTCTGGCGAATTTACTACCCAAGTTGCCGAATCTGCGATCGCTCTTTCGGAATCAGCTTACCCCAATGTGCGCCAACGGGAAGCAGCAATAAAAGCTGAGTTGCAACGAGAAGAATCCAATTTCCTCAGAACTCTGGATAGAGGCGAAAAACTCTTAGAAGAAATTATCCAAGAGGTGAAACAGCAAGGAAACACTCAAATTAGTGGTGAAAGTGCATTTACCCTTTATGACACCTACGGATTTCCCCTCGAACTTACTCAAGAAGTTGCCGAAGAAAATAATCTCACAGTTGATGCTGAGGGATTTGAGGCACAAATGGAAATCCAAAAAGGACGCGGTAGAGATGCACATGAAACCATCGATTTAACTGTCCAAGGTTCCCTCGACAAGCTAGCAGAACACATCCAAGTCACCGAGTTTTTAGGCTACACCCAATCGGCGGCGACGGCAATAATCGAAGCGATTTTGCTAGAAGGTGTTTCTCAACAAGAAGCAGAAGCAGGGACACAGGTACAAATAGTCCTTGATAAAACGCCATTTTATGCTGAATCTGGCGGACAAATTGGCGATCGCGGTTATATCTCTGGTGATGGTATTGTTGTTCGCGTTGAAGATGTGAAGAAAGAATCTGATTTCTTTGTTCACTTCGGACGCATCGAACGCGGTACACTGCGCGTAGGCGATCGCGTCACCGCCCAAATCGATCCGGCTTGTCGCCGTCGCGCCCAAGCTAACCATACTGCAACGCACCTGTTGCAAGCGGCGTTGAAAAAAATTGTTGATGATGGCATATCTCAAGCTGGTTCCCTAGTTTCCTTTGATAGATTGCGTTTTGACTTCAACTGTCCCCGCGCTTTGACAGCAGAAGAAGTGCAACAAATTGAAGAACAGGTGAATATTTGGATTGCGGAAGCCCACGCTGCAAAGGTGGAAGTATTACCTTTAGCCGAGGCGAAAGCTAAGGGTGCTGTTGCGATGTTCGGCGAGAAATACGGCGATGAAGTTCGCGTGATTGACTTCCCTAGCGTATCAATGGAACTCTGCGGTGGCACTCATGTCAGCAATACTGCTGAAATTGGCGTGTTTAAGATTATCTCGGAAGCTGGCGTGGCTTCTGGGGTGCGGCGCATTGAAGCTGTTTCGGGGCCAGCAATCCTAGATTATCTCAACCTGCGGGATAAAGTAGTTAAAGATTTGAGCGATCGCTTTAAAGTGAAACCCGAAGAATTACCAGACAGAATTACAAGTCTGCAAAGCGAACTCAGAAATAGTCAGAAGGAATTGGAAACCTTGAAGGTACAATTAGCGATCGCTAAATCTGACAGCTTGCTGCAAACAGCCGAAACTGTAGGCGATCATAAAATTATCGTCGCCCAATTAGAAGATGTCGATCCAGAATCATTAAAAACCGCAGCCGAACGCCTGTTACAAAAAATCGGTAACGGTGCAGTGGTGCTAGGTTCTGTTCCCGAAGCCGATAAAGTCAGCATAGTTGCAGCTTTTAGTCCAGAAGTTAACAAAAAAGGTTTACAAGCTGGTAAATTTGTCGGTGCGATCGCTAAAATTTGCGGTGGTGGCGGCGGTGGAAGACCGAACTTAGCCCAAGCTGGCGGACGCGATGCGAGTAAATTACCAGATGCGTTGGGACAAGCAGAAAGTGATTTAAAGTCCGCATTGGCTTAACCCACATCTGACACCCCCAGTTCGTTGCTATTAGCTTTGGAATTCTATTCTGAGGCTAATAGCTAAAATCCTTTGATTCTTAGCTAGAAGTTTTTGGTAATGCGGCAGTAATTTGCCGAATCATCATGACTTTCCAGTAAGGTATGGGAGCAAGCAATACAGTCCCAGTTCCCTCAAAAGTATTGACGAGAAATTCACCAGAAGTCATCGAACCTAAAAGAGATTTGGTAGCTTTTTCAACGCGATAATTTAAAGTATTTGTGCGAGCGATCGCAAAATTTCCATCAACAACTAATCGGTCATTTTGTAAATTTATTACTTCTACAGGGCCTTGTGCTACCATTACCACTTTACCCCTACCTTTGACTTTTGTTTGAAACAAACCCTCACCACCAATTAAGCCTGATACAAATTTGTTTCGTTCAATTCCTACTTCTATACTGCCATCGCTAGCCCAATAAGCGCCAGTATCTAAAATCCATTCACTACCGTCTAATTCTAGAATGTGATATCCCGCTAAAGATGGCTCTAAATATAATTCACCCGTACCTGTATATGTAGGACGGAAAATGTTTTCTCCTGTGGCTAATGATTTTAAAAACCCGCCTGCTGAAGGGGCTTTAGATTGCATCTGAACGTTGCCACGAATATAGTACATAGCACCAGATTCAGTCCGTACTGTTTCGTTTTGCAAAGTGACTTTGACTAAACGTAAGCTTTCTTTTTCGATTATTTCAAAATGTGCCATAATTCTCCTATTGCTTTTTACACAAATGTGTACTTGGCTGTTAGCCAGAATTTATATCCATTTTTGGCATCTATTTTTACAAATGGCAAGTCAGATATAGGAATCCGCTTTGATTTTTGTATCTCTCACGGGAGCGTAGCCATATTTACTTGCGTGGGAAGGCAAGAGGCAATAGGCAATAGGCAATAGGAAAGAAGGCTTTTTGAGTTGTACGGAGTTTTTTCAAAAATCAAATATGAGTCAAATAAAATTAATTTCTGTTTAATTTAATGTGAGATAAATTAGTCTAACAGAAAGACCTCTCCCTAGTTTCTACTAAGTAAAACCTGTCCCTCTCCGAGTCGGAAAGGGACAGACTTGAACGAAAGTTCAAGGCAGGGAGAGATTTCTTTTACTGACGTTAATTTAGAGTGAATATTTATAATTTAAAAAAATAGTTGATGAATATTCACTCCCAAGTTTTAGCTCCAGATTTATGTTTATTGCTAACTTCTAAGGGAAGGAAAATCGTCAAAACTTCCCCATAGTGTGGACGCTGACGCACAATCAATTTACCGCCAATCGCTTGAAATAAATGCTTGGTTGCAGCAATATTCAAACTAATCGTACCCGTTTCTGGTTGGAACATCAGCAATTGACCAAGGGCTTTGCGAATTGGTGGCGTTGCAGGTGTGGCGGCTTTACTGGAATCTTTGCACCCAAATTGGGGCGATAATTGTAACTTCAGTTGATCTCCAGCCGGAATAACTTGTACTTGAATATGGCTACCAGAGGGTAAGCTGCGAGTGAAATTCTCTATCAAACCGGTGAGTACCTGATCGAGCATCATGGGATTACTCACCACAGTTGGTAGTTGCTGAGGTAAAACAACATTTAAAGTTAAGTTCCGGCGATGCGCTGCTTGTTCCCACCGAGGAATGCTCTGCTGCAACACTTGATCTAAAGACATCGGTGTGAGTTGAGTTTTTGAACATTTTGTAGAGGCAGTAGTTTCTAATTCTGCTGCCTTAAACAGCAACTCCATACGATCAATTTGCTCAGTACATTCGTGATCGATAATTTTTAAGCGATTGATCACACTAGCATCTAAATCTCGCCGCTTCAGCAGTAGACGAGTCATGGTGCGAATAGTTGTTAAAGGTGTGCGGACTTCGTGAGCGAAGGCTTGGAGCAGTTCGACATCAGGATTTGGGGATTGGGGATTGGGCATCCCTTCGACTTCGCTCAGGGCAAGTGGGAATTGGGAATTGGGAATTGCGAATTGGGAATTGGTATTTTTCCCCCTGCTCCCTGCTCCACTTCGGCTACGCTCAGTGACCACTTGCTCCCCTGCTTCTTCCCCAGTCTCTTCTGCTTCTGTTAATTCTTGAAGCAGCAACTGACTAAACTGAATCATGATGCGGCAATCTGGTGCTACCGGAGAATATTGTTGTACTAATACATCCAGGCGGGCAAAAAATTCTGGATTAGCCAGCATTACTCTCGCACCTAGCGATCGCCAAGCTTGCTCTACTACTTCCGGCTCAAAAGAAAATGAAAAGGTTTTTTTACCGTTTTTGTGGGTTGCTAAAACCAGTACTAATCTAAATTTATCTGTAAAAACTAAGCAAAACTGCTCTGTCCCCAGAGGATCGGCAGGTAATAAAGGAAGTACCGATTCATGAGGAGCGATTTCTTCATTTATAGTTGCGTTGGCGTTGCCCAACCCAGGCATCGCATCTGGCATCTGAAATGGCATCAGTGCCAAGGGATTAAATGGTTTTGCTGTGAAAGTTACTGTTTGTAAGTTTTGAGTCAGTTTTGGCTGACTAAATAAGGGTGCAGGCGCAGCTAAAACTAATCCTTGGATTGTGTCAACTGAATTAGCTGCTAAAGTATTTAATAGCAAATGTTCAGTTGCTGCGAGGCTGACACGCCACTGCCGCTCTGCTTTACCAGGTGAACATTCAGCCACACTTGATTGATTTTGGGCCAAGATTTCGCTCAGACTTGGCAATATCCATTCGTACACAGGCTTTCACCCCTTAATTCAAGAGCGACTAACAGCGTCTAAGGTAGACATTTCACTACTACCTACGAGGTTATAACCATTTGTGTACTGTTGAAAGTGGTAGAACCGAACAATTCGGGCGCAATTACCCCTATGTAGAGATGTCTACGACGGGCTACGCCTACGCAGTTATGGTCTGAAAAAGACTCATACTTAACCTATTGTGCGATCGCTGATTGATGATTGTGCTAATTTCCCTGCTCTAATCGGGATTGCAATCACAAACTCTGCACCCTGTCCTGGTGATGAAATACATTCCAAAGATCCACCATGCTTTTCAGTAATTATCTGGTAGCTGATCGATAATCCCATACCAGTCCCCTTACCAACTGCTTTTGTGGTGAAAAAAGGGTCAAATAAACGCGACTGAATTTCTTTTGGGATTCCCCATCCATTATCAGTAATCCGAATCACAGCATTTTCATTTACCTGTTCCGAAGAAATACGAATCAAGGGATTTGGACAAAGTTCTTTTTGGAAAGCCTCTTCTAAAGCATCGATTGCATTTGCCAAGAGGTTCATAAATACTTGATTCATTTGCCCTGCAAAACACTGAATTTTAGGCATTTCCCCATACTCTTTGACCACCTCAATTTGAGGGCGATTATTTTGTGCCTTGAGCCGATGTTGCAAAATTAACAGGGTACTGTCGATTCCTTCATGCAAATCAGCCGTTTTAAACTCAGCTTCATCCAAGCGAGAGAAAATTCGTAGACTGAGAACAATTTCCCGGATGCGTTTAGCCCCCATTTTCATTGAGGTTAACATCTTAGGCAAGTCTTCTATTAGGTACTCAATTTCGTTCAGTTGGTTAGCATTTTGAATTTCTGGCTCTGGATAGGGGTAGTGTTTTTGATAAAGCCTAATTAACAGCAACATCTGTTGAGTGTAGTCATCAGTGTATTCGAGGTTGCCGTAGATAAAGTTAACTGGATTGTTGATTTCATGGGCAACTCCCGCTACTAGTTGACCCAGACTTGACATTTTTTCAGATTGAATTAATTGGATTTGGGTTTTTTTCAGGTCTTTCAGAGCTTGCTGAAGTTCCGCTTCTGCTTCTTGGCGTTCGGTAATTTCGTCTCGTAATTGTTCATTGGCGTTGACCAATTCATTTCTAGAATATTGCAGATCGTCCGCCATTTTATTGAACGAGGTGGCTAACTCGCCAATCTCATCCTGAGAGCGAATACTAACTCTGGTATCCAGCTTACCTTCAGCCAGATTTACCACAGCTTGCTGGAGTTGTTTAATTGGTTTTGAAATGCTTCTAGAGATCAAATAGCCTACTAATAGTGCCAGGATGCCACATACCAAACTGATGACCGACGTGGCAACAATATTTTTTTTGGCTGTTACTAGCGCTGCTTTATAAAGCGGTGTATATTCGAGAATGACTGCACCAATGGTTTCACCCTTGCCACTCTTAAAAGGAACAGCAATCAATCGAATCCCATTTGGGTACTCAGGACTGAACTCAATATATGTTCTTGGTATACCATCTTGAATAGTTTTACCAACTTCATTATTGCGATCGTGATCTAATCGCGTACCAATGTCTTCTGGAACTACATCTGCCAGAATGATTTTATTGCGGTCTACAATTTCTAGATCGCGCTGGCGTTGCTTGTGTAGCGAGATAACATGCTCTTGCAATTCGGCTAGCATCTTATCTCGCGATCCAATTTCGTGGTATTCGTAAACTTCATGACTGACGAAATATCCCACTAGTCCAGCAACTTCCTCAGCCTCTTGTTGAGCAATATACTTAGCTATTTTCAATTGCTGATGAGCATTAATAGCACCAGTAATTACTGAAAGAGTAGCTATTCCTAGAATTCCCGAAATTAATTTCTGACTAATTTTCATCCCTTGCTCGGAACCTCAAGTACTGACTACTCTGCTAATTCACTTTTGGGGAGTTTGCCCTGATTTTAAAATTCCCATTTGTCAGCCTGAAAGCTACAGAATCAACAGCTATTAGCCAAATTTTTAATCTGAGTCTATTTTGGCGATACCTTCTCTGCGAAACGCTACGCCTAGCTTTCTTCCCCGCAGGGTACGCTAACACATTTTTTGAGTAGATTAAAAAGAGACTATCTCAAAGGCAATTTATGACTTCTTTTGAAACTTCCGCTCAAGATTTGGTACTAGTTGCTGGTGCTACTGGTGGAGTAGGGCAACTAGTGGTAGGCAAACTCCTAGAAAAGGGTTTGAAAGTTCGTGTTCTGACACGCAATGCCCCAAAAGCCGAAGAAATGTTTAACCAAAGAGTGGAAATTGCCGTTGGTGACATCCGCCAGCCAGCTACACTCCCAGCTGCAACACAAGATGTCACCCACATCATCAGTTGTACTGGAACCACTGCCTTTCCTTCTGCGCGATGGGAGTTTGACCAACCCCCGAACTTGCTTGAATGGGGAATAACCTTCCTTAACCCCAAATCTAGCGAAGCAAAAGCAAAGAATAGTCCAGCCAAGGTTGATGCCCAAGGTGTCAGCAACCTAGTTACAGCAGCACCCCAGAATTTGAAGCGATTCGTTTTCGTCTCTTCTTGTGGAATTCTCCGTAAAGATCAGTTTCCTTTTAGTATTCTTAATGCTTTTGGCGTGTTGGATGCCAAACAAAAAGGTGAGGAGTCCATTATTAATTCAGGATTACCCTACACGATTATCCGCCCAGGACGCTTGATTGACGGGCCCTATACTTCATACGACCTCAACACACTGCTAAAGGCCAAAACAGATGGTAAATATGGTGTGGTTATAGCCACTGGGGATACACTTTCGGGTGATACCAGTCGGATTGATGTAGCAAACGCTTGCGTAGAATGCCTTTTTCAGCCAACTAGTTCCAAGAAAATTTTTGAAATAGTCAACCAGGGACAAAGACCACCTGTAATTGATTGGGAAACTCTTTTCTCTAGACTTGAGTAAGTGCTGAGTAATATTTAATTCAATGCTCAATGCCCAATGCCCAATTCTCAGTGCTTCTGTAGTTTATTACCTCTAAAGACGGCAAACACCACTCGGACGTTACGGTTCACCCTAATTACTGAAAGTATTAATTCTCATACATTAGACAGAGTGAAGGCAAATCAATCCATGAACCAACTAAAAAAACTATTTAGTTAGTTTAACCGTCCTAAGCAAGGTTCGGGAAACCACCCTTCATGGACTGGCTACCACTAAGCTTCAGTATATATATCAGCATAGTCTGGAGTTTTAACCCCAGGAAAGCCAAATCAAAGGTATTCATGCTGAATTGGCTGATTTATTGACCCTGTTGGTTCAAAATTTAGTCCTTTATATTCTCATTCATTCATTTGTAGTTATACGGAGCCAGCACCTAAAATGGCAAAAGTAGTTGGAATTGACTTAGGAACAACGAACTCCTGCGTGGCAGTGATGGAAGGTGGTAAACCTACTGTAATTGCTAATGCTGAAGGTTTTCGGACAACCCCATCAGTAGTGGCATTCGCGAAAAATGGCGACAACTTGGTTGGCCAAATCGCCAAACGCCAAGCGGTGATGAACCCCGAAAATACGTTTTACTCAGTCAAACGCTTTATCGGTCGCCGCTACGACGAAGTGAGTAACGAAGCAACTGAAGTTTCTTACAAAGTTCTCAGCAGCAACGGCAATGTCAAATTAGATTGTCCGATAGCTGGTAAACCGTTTGCTCCTGAAGAAATTTCTGCAAAAGTTCTTCGCAAACTAGTTGAAGATGCCAGCAAATACCTTGGTGAAACTGTTACCCAAGCTGTAATCACCGTTCCCGCATACTTTAACGACTCTCAACGGCAAGCGACAAAAGACGCTGGTAAAATTGCAGGTATTGAAGTTCTGCGGATTATCAACGAGCCAACTGCTGCTTCTCTAGCTTATGGGTTTGACAAGAAGAGTAACGAAACCATTCTCGTATTTGACCTTGGTGGTGGTACCTTCGACGTATCCGTGCTGGAAGTAGGAGATGGAGTTTTTGAAGTACTAGCCACATCTGGGGATACACACCTTGGTGGTGACGACTTTGATAAAAAAATAGTTGACTTCTTAGCTGAAAAGTTCAAGAAAGCCGAAGGTATTGAACTACGCAAAGACAAACAAGCTTTACAACGTCTGACAGAAGCCGCAGAAAAAGCCAAAATTGAGCTTTCTAGCGTTACCCAAGCAGAAATCAATTTACCATTTATCACTGCTACCCAGGATGGGCCTAAGCACCTGGATACAACCCTGACTCGTGCCACCTTTGAAGAACTTTGTTCTGACTTAATCGACCGTTGCCGTGTTCCTGTGGAAAACGCTCTGCGCGATGCCAAGTTAAGCAAAGGTGATATTGATGAAGTGGTATTAGTGGGTGGTTCTACCCGTATTCCCGCAGTCCACCAGATTGTGAAGCAGGTATTGGGTAAAGACCCTAACCAAAGCGTTAACCCTGATGAAGTCGTGGCAATTGGTGCAGCGATTCAAGCAGGTGTACTGAATAATGAAGTCACTGGCATCTTACTGTTAGATGTATCACCACTTTCTTTGGGTGTTGAAACATTGGGCGGCGTGATGACCAAAATTATTCCCCGCAACACAACAATCCCCACCAAGAAATCGGAAGTCTTCTCCACCGCAGTGGATGGTCAAACCAACGTAGAAATTCACGTCCTTCAAGGTGAACGCGAATTTTCTAACGATAACAAGAGTTTGGGAACCTTCCGCCTTGATGGTATTCCTCCTGCACCACGTGGCGTTCCTCAAATTGAAGTGGTGTTCGATATTGACGCTAACGGTATCCTTAACGTCACCGCTAAGGACAAAGGTACTGGCAAAGAACAGTCCATCAGCATAACTGGTGCTTCCACTCTGGATAAAACTGACGTTGACCGGATGGTAAGAGAAGCTGAACAAAACGCTTCATCTGACAAAGAACGGCGTGAGAAGATTGAACGCAAGAACCAAGCCGACTCCTTGTCATACCAAGCTGAAAAGCAGTTACAAGAATTGGGCGATAAAGTTCCGGCTGCTGACAAGACTAAAGTTGAAGGTTTGGTAAAAGAACTGCGGGAAGCAGTTGCCAAAGAAGACGATGAGCAAATCAAGAAGCTCACCCCAGAATTGCAACAAGCCCTATTCGCTGTTGGTAGCAACATCTATCAACAAGCTGGTGCTGGTGCTGCACCAGGTGCTGAACCTCAAGATGGGGGTTCCACCTCTAGCTCTGGTAGCGGCGACGATGTGATTGACGCTGATTTTACAGAGAGTAAATAATTCTCCTACTTCTTTCGGGATAATTATTTTGTCCCGCCTCATATTACCCATCCAGGTATTAACCTGGGTGGGAATTTTTTTTAGAAGTTATGAGTAAAAATAAATAATATTGCTAACTCTTGATAAAAGAAAGGCAGGAGGCAGAGGGCAGAAGGAAGAAAAAGGTACAAACCTTGCACGCCACTTGCTCATCTTGACTACGAGCCAAGACCGCAGTGGCTCCCCTTGTGGGCAAAAAAATTTAAAACATTCTTTGCGAAAGCGTTGCGGCACGAAGTGCGATGCGTCGCACGAGAAAAGATGTGTCCTTGTTCAAACCTCTTCCCTTTATGGGAGAGGTTTCCCTCCTGCCAACTGAGCCTCCTGCCTTCTGCCTTACCGCCTTTAGCGGCATTGATTTTAATTGATTTCTAACTCCTCACTATTAACTCCCTTATGCCATATCCACAAGCACCTTGGACACTTCAAGGCTACGCTATCCAAACTCTGCATTTAGTGAATATTGACCTAGTACGCTCTTTAATTCCTTTAGATTTAAAAATTATTTCTGTATGGCCTGGTAAAACCATCGCTAGCGTGTATTTATCTAAGTACGGTTCAGGCTCGGTACTAGAATACAGTGAGTTAATTATTGCCCCAGCTTTGGTTAATTACCAGAGAAAAATCGGCGGTTGGATTTCTCACATTTATGTAGATAATGCTGATTCGGTGGCTGGTGGTCGAGAAATTTGGGGACTACCAAAGGAATTAGCTGAGTTTACCTGGAAAGAAGGAGAGCATATCACTGTGCATCAGGGAAACCGGAAGTTGTGTAGTCTTAAGTATAATCAGCAAACCTTGGCATGGAGACAGGGGTTAAGTGCTTCTGGTTTCAGCGTCAAGGGTACTGATTTGATGATGTTCCCTGCTAAATGTGAGTCTGTATTGGGTTTGATTGGTTCTCAGTTAGAAATCCCCACCGAAAGTCCTTTTTCTGGAATAGGTTTAGGTCAGCCTTTATTAACTGTGCGTTGTGAGCAGATGAGTTTGCAGGTTGATGCCCCAAAAGTTGTAGGTCAATCGAGTGGAGATTTTAGATTAACCCCATAAGTTTTTCTGGAAAAGGAATTACGGTTCAAAGCGCTACTTGTACAAAATCGTGGGTATTGAGACGCGATAAATCGCCGTCTCTACAAGTGTTTTGGTGTATTGAATTATATTGGGGCATAATTCGGAATGCTGCACTTTGATCTTGTAGTTCTAGATATACCTAAAAAAGTAAACAGCAAATGGTCGCTTGAAAGTATATAGCAATCCTATTTGAGTTGTGAAAAATGTAGATTAGGAAACGAACTGCAAAGGACGCAAAGGACGCAAAGGGAGGAAAGAAGAAAGAGAGATGTAATTTTCACGAATGATTTAGGACTGCTATATGGGATAGATTGGATGGTCTATCTCGCTATACATTCTATGTAATATCTAGCAATTTTTTAAATTTAAATTATTTACTTAATTAGCAAGCTTGAGAAAACGACACCCTTATTACCTTACTGATAATCAACAGTAGGGTTTTTTGTTGAAAATAACTAAATTACCAACTTTTAATACAATTTTATTTATTATTAAAGTCCATACAAGGAGCAACACAGCTAGTCTTTTAAAGGTGTTTTATACTCTAAATAAGACAAATTGATATTTGATTTGCTGGTATGGATGTAGTTACAGAAATAGCGATCGCTATTTCCCCCTTCAGATTATTCTGAAAATATCCTAGCTTCCCAACATCTGCAAGTTATGCAAAGTTGCATAAAGCCCTCCCTGTTCCAGTAGTTCATCGTGACTTCCCTGTTCGATTAATTCGCCACGCTTGAGAACGAAAATCCGGTCTACATTGCGAATCGTAGACAGGCGGTGAGCGATAATAATGGCGGTACGTCTGAGCAATAGCTGGTTTAATGCCTCTTGAACTAAAGCTTCTGTCCCAACATCTAAACTAGCGGTAGCTTCATCTAACACCAAAATTTGAGGATCGCGAATAGCAGCCCGCGCAAAGGCTAAAAGTTGCTTTTGACCACTAGAAATATTTGTGCCCCGTTCTCGAAGTTGAGTATCATAACCCTGGGGTAGTTCTTCTATAAATTGGGCAATGTTGGTTTGCTCTGCTGCTTGCTGAATCTGTTCAATGGTATAGCCATCTCCTAAAGAAATGTTGCTTTTAACATCGCCAGCAAACAAAAAGCCTTCTTGTAAAATTACTGCCATGTAGCGCCGTAGTTCTGCCTGTGGGACTTCTCGAATATCTACGCCATCGATGAGAATGCGTCCTTTGGTGGGTTCATAGAGGCGGCATAAAAGCCGGATGATCGAAGTTTTGCCTGCACCGGTGGGGCCAACTAATGCCACTTTTTCGCCAGGACGAATGGTGAAATCTAAGTCTTTAATTACGTAATCATCATTTTTATAAGCAAACCAGACATGATCAAAGCAAATCTCTCCCAGTTCAGGTGGGGAAGTCGTATCTGGGGATTCTAGATTTGCAACGATTTCGTCTATGTAGCCGAATTTAGCATCAAATATTGAGAAGCGCACATTGGCGCGATCGCGGATTTCTATCGGTTCATCTAATATATCGCCTACGCGTTCAATAGCAGTAAAACCAGCTTGAATGACTGTAAATTTTTCGGCAAAATCTCTTAAAGGGTCAAATAATCGCTGGGCATACAAGATAAATGCCGATAAAGTCCCAAAAGCTATACTTTTTCCTAAGAGTAACCAACCACCCATACACAAAACAGCTGCGATCGCAATCAGCCCAATCCATTCTAAGGTTGCTGAAATAAATGAATCATAAAAAATGGTTTGATCCATTTGCTGAGTGTAGCGGCTGTTGGTGGCACGAAACAGTTCGGCATTAAATTTTTCCCTGCGGAATAACTGCACTACGTTAATGCCAAGGACATTTTCTTGTAGCTGCGAGTTTAATATAGAAAGTTCTTCCCGCCCTTTGTAATTGGCTTTGCGGTACTGTTGCTGAATGTAAACAATTAACCAGGTAACTGGTAATAGCATCAATAGCAGCAAACAAGTCAGTTGCCATTCAATGGAAAACATTAAACCTAAAATCACCAGCATGGAAAACAAATTGGACACGATGCCAATTGCCCCAGTGGAAAAGACATCGCCTAAAACTTCCACATCGCTGGTGATTCTGGTGATTAATTTACCTACGGGTGTGCGGTCAAAAAAGCGTACTGCTAGGGATGTGACGTGCTGAAATAAATCTTGGCGAATTGCGGCGGTGATTTGTTGCCCTAGCTTCTGTACTAAATAACCCTGGTAGCCTGTAAAAATCAATCGGATTGCGATCGCCACAAACAACAATCCTTCCAGGATATTTAACCCTTCGGACAAGGGACGATTCCTGAGAAATTCGTAAGCGCTTGGTTCATTGCGAATTAGGGAGATAACTTGGCCAATCAACAGAGGTTGGACAGCATTAGCTAGGGCGATGGGTATGAGTAGGCACATCGACAACGCCAATAATTGTCCGTTACGACGGGCGTAAGGCACTAGACGCAAAAACAACCGCCAGTCATTTTCACGCCGACGAGGTTGCGTATAAGATTTTTTGAGAGATTGATAAATGCTCATAGTAAGAGCATTATATTAATGTTTCTAAAAAAATACGCATATTTAAAGTAGCCTTTGTCCTGCGACTCTGATACCACGCCTGAGATAGAAACCGCAAGATTCCTACTCAGACATAGATGTAGCGTATTATGCTTTAGCTTGTTCAAAATGGCAGCTAGTAGTCTGCCAACCCAAAAATGCGCTTGTGAGGTCTGGGGAAAGGGGAAAAGAGACTGGGTTTGGGATTTAAAACCTTTCCCCCTTCCCCTTTACCCCGCCAAGTCACGAAAGCGAACTACTAGATGATTCTCTTGACCATTTGTATTACTATTTTTTGCCGCTCAACGACCGGTCATTTGCTCCAGCTTTTCGGGGTACCGAGCGCCTTGCACCGCGATCTTGGAGGCGGCATCATCGATGTCACGCAGATCGTCGGGCGTGAGTTCAACTGAGACTGCCCCAATGTTTTCGTCCAAACGATGCAGCTTCGTGGTGCCTGGGATGGGAACAATCCACGGCTTCTGGGCCAGCAGCCAGGCAAGTGCAATCTGAGCAGGTGTCGCCTGCTTCTGTTCGGCGATGCTGCCGAGCAGATTAATTAGGGCCTGATTCGCCTTGAGAGCCTCCGGCGTAAAGCGAGGCAGGGTGCTGCGGAAGTCGGAGCTGTCAAAAGTCGCGTTTTCGTCGATCTTGCCCGTGAGAAAGCCCTTGCCCAAAGGGCTGTAGGGGACAAAGCCGATTCCGAGTTCCTCAAGGGTCGGTATCACTTCCGCTTCAGGCTTTCTCCACCACAGTGAGTACTCGCTCTGGAGAGCAGCGATCGGCTGAACTGCGTGCGCGCGACGGATAGTTTGCACTCCTGCTTCCGAGAGTCCAAAGTGCTTCACCTTACCTTGCTGAATCAGTTCCTTCACTGCTCCTGCAACGTCTTCAATCGGCACGTTCGGGTCAACTCGATGCTGATAGAGTAGGTCGATTGTCTCGAACTTGAGTCGCTTGAGTGAACCCTCCACGGCTTCCTTAATATGCTCCGGTCGGCTATTTAGCCCGGGTGAACCCTTCATGCCACGGGGATCAGAATTCGGACTGATGTCGAACCCGAATTTGGTGGCGATGACCACTTGGTCGCGGAAGGGAGCGAGGGCTTCACCCACCAGCTCTTCGTTTAGGAACGGGCCGTAGACCTCGGCGGTGTCAAAGAATGTAATGCCGCGATCGACGGCAGTTCGAAGAAGAGCGGTCATCTCCTGTGTATCTTTGGGCGGGCCATAAGAAAAGCTCATTCCTATACAGCCCAGCCCGATCGCCGAGACTTCTAGATTACTGTTTCCAAGTTTGCGCTTTTGCATTGTTATTTCTTCGAGGTTCCACCTCGGTTATGCAGATTTTAGGGATGCCATATCAATCACAAAGCGGTATTTCACATCGGACTTGAGCAGGCGATCGTAAGCTTCGTTGACCTTCTGGATGGGGATGACTTCGACATCGGCGGTGATGTTATGCTTGCCGCAAAAGTCGAGCATCTCTTGGGTTTCGGCGATGCCGCCGATCAGAGAGCCGGAAAGACTGCGGCGCGCCATGATGAGGCTGAATGCCGAGACATCCAGAGGCTTCTCAGGTGCGCCGACAAGGGTGATGTTACCGTCAAGGCGAAGCAGGTTGAGATAGGCATTGATATCATGTTTGGCAGAAACAGTATCGAGGATGAAATCGAAACTGCCAGCATGCTTCTGCATCTCGTCGGCGTTGCGGGAGACGACCACTTCATCGGCACCAAGGCGGAGTGCGTCTTCCTTCTTGTCGGGCGAGGTAGTGAAGACAACGACGTGGGCATCGAACGCACGGGCGAACTTCACACCCATGTGGCCAAGTCCACCAAGACCTACTACTCCGACCTTCTTGCCCTTGGTGACACCCCAGTGGCGCATGGGCGAATATGTTGTAATCCCGGCGCAGAGGAGCGGCGCAACCCCAGCGAGATCGAGGTTGGAGGGAACGCGTAGAACGAAGCGTTCATCGACGACGATGCTATTGGAGTAGCCACCATAAGTGACACCTCCAAGGTGTTTATCCGGGGAGTTATAGGTTTGGGTCATGTTCGAGCAGAACTGCTCAAGACCACCCCGGCAATGCGGGCAGGTGCCATCCGAGTCAACCATGCAGCCGACCGCGGCCAGGTCGCCGGGCTTGTACTTGGTAACTGCCGAGCCGACCTTAGTTACACGGCCGACAATCTCATGACCGGGAACAATCGGGTAGACTGTGGACATGATGCTGTTCCACTCGTTACGCACCGAATGGAGGTCGGAGTGGCAGATGCCGCAGAAAAGGATTTCAATCTGCACGTCCTGTTCAGTTGGATCGCGCCGCGCGATATTGGTGGAGGACAGAGGTGATGTTGCACTGGCTGCGGAATAAGCTTTTGTGTTGTACATAAATTGATGCTCCAATCTGGAAGATAAACTGGTTTCCTTCTACTCGGTCTTGAATCTGTCTTAATATTGTTCGTCGCTGACCTTTTCCATGCACCAAGCGCTTGCCGTCGAGTACCTCCTGAGTGAATGGCACGCTTGTTAAGCTGAAACCTCCTTGCTGGCAGGGTGTGGGAGGTGTGGGAGGACGGGGAAGAAGTCTACCCCCCACACTCCCCACACTCAAAAAGCAACTTATATCAGGGCTTTGCGATTAACAAGCGTGCCATTCCCTCCTGAGTGGCGATCGCGACAATGCTTTGTTGTGCGTTTAGGGTTTGATCGTATTGGCAACGAACAATCACTGCACCGTTTGACCGCCATCGACGACCAAGGCGTGTCCGACAACGAAGTCAGCCGCGTCTGAACACAGCCAGACAACGGCATTGGCAATCTCTTCAGGCTGACCCATCCGTCCGATCGGCTCCTCTGAAATTACCTGCTTGCGTCCTTCAGCAGTGCCGCCAGTAAAGCGATCCATCATCGGTGTGTCAATGTAACCGGGGGCAACGGCGTTGACGCGGATATTCTGCGAGGCATAGTCGAGAGCCGCCGACTTGGTGAGTCCGATCACGCCGTGTTTTGCGGCAGTGTACGCGGCTTTGCCCTTGATACCTATGACCCCGGCACCCGATGATGTGTTCACGATCGCCCCGCCGCCTTGCTTGAGTAGCAGCGGAATTTCATACTTCATGCACAGAAAAACGCCGCGCAGGTCGATGTCTACGATCCGATCCCACTCTTCCTCTTCGATTTCCGCTGTTGCTGTATTTTTCTGCTCCACACCGGCGTTGTTGAAGGCAAAGTCCAACCGCCCAAAGGTTTCGATGGTCTTGGAAAGAGCCGCCTTCACGTCCTCGGCTTGCGTTACGTTGCACTTGACGGCGATCGCTCGTCCACCGAGTTCTTCGATCATGTGTACCGTTTTTTGATTGCCCTGTTCTGAAACATCGGCGACCACTACATTAGCGCCCTCACGAGCAAATGCCAGCGCCGTAGCTCGACCGATGCCGTTCGCTGCTCCGGTCACAAACGCAACCTTTCCTATGTAGTTTCCATTCTCGTTTGTCGTCACTATTTTTCTCCTTAAAACCTTTGTTTTGCAGGTAGGACTTTTCTGACAGTGTAAATTTGTGAAGTGTTGCAGATCCGTAGATTTGATGATGCGTCTTGCGCGATCGCTAGAACGAACCGTCTGTTGATTTCGATAGCTCTTCATGGGCACGCGTCGCCTGCAATCGTTCCTCGACAGCCACCGCGATCGCCGCGATCGCGTCGCTGCCAGCAACGAACAGCTTCGGCGGATTTTCCATTCCGGCGATTTTGACCAGAGCATCGCCCAACTTTGCCGGATCGCCCTGCTGTGTGCCGTTGTAAACCGACCATGTTTCCTGGACGTTGCCCTCGGCGGCATAGTCTTCGATGGCGTTGCTGGGCCATCTGACATTCTGGCTGTCCAGAAGATCCGTGCGGAAGAAGCCAGGTTCGACGACCGTCATCTTGATGCCGAACCCCTCGACCTCGACCGCGACTGATAGCGAGATGCCCTCGACCGCGAACTTCGATGCGGCGTAGGCGGCACAGTGCTTAAATCCGACAACGCCAGCAACGGAACTGATGTTGATGATGTGGCCCGACCGCTGCTGACGCATAACTGGCAGCACCGCGCGCATAACGTACACCACACCATAGAAGTTCGTAGCGAACTGGCGTTCGATATCGGCTGTGGTCATCTCTTCAAAATTACCAAGTAGGCTGTAGCCCGCATTGTTAACTAAAACGTCGATACGACCGAACCGCTTCACTGCCTCCTCGACGGCTGTTTTCGCCTGTACCTCGTCCGCAACGTCCAACTCGACAAATGCCAGATTCTCGCTTGTAACGTCGCGCAAGGCATTACGCACTTTGTCGAGGTTTCGGCCGGTCGCGACTACACGATCGCCAGCCTGCAATGCCGCCTTAGCGGTTCCGGTGCCAATGCCGCTGCCGGCGCCTGTGATCAACCAGACTTTGTTCATAATTATTTTCCTTTGACTCGGACTTAATCAAACGCTGTATTGTTCATCGCTGACCTTTTCCAGCCAGTCCACGGGCTTACCATCGAGCCATTCCTGAATAGCGATGTGCGTCATGGCTGTGGTTGCTGTAGCACCGTGCCAATGCTTCTCATCCGGCGAGATCCAAATCGCGTCCCCCGGTCGAATTTGCTCGATCGAGCCGCCCCATCGCTGTACAAATCCGCAGCCTGCCGTCACAATCAAGGTTTGTCCCAATGGGTGAGTGTGCCATGCTGTCCGAGCGCCAGGCTCAAACGTGACACTAGCACCGGATGTGCGGGCTGGATCGTGTGCCTCGAATAGGGGATCAATGCGGACAGTGCCGGTAAAATAATCAGCCGGTCCTTTGGCAGAAGGCTGTGAGCCACTTCTTTTGATCTCCATTTTCTTAATTCCTTCACTTGATGTAATTTTGGTGGTTAGCAGGCAAGTCTCTTGCCCAATCAAAACTGAGTTTTCTCTTAAATAAAAATCCAGAATGCTTATAAGAAGTCGAAATCATTTTTCATTGCTTTAGCTTCATTCTAAGAATCTTGAAGAACAAGCAATAAAACGATCGTCTAAGATCGTTGTACAATTCTGCAAACTTAGAAATGAACGCTGCCAAAACGAGTGAAAAGTCCGATCGCAATTTAATGAACGACCCGCAGGCAAAGCGCCAGGTAGAGAGAGCGCAAGCCAACAGAGACGAACTCAAAGAGCGTATTGCACACACGATTCCTCATGATGGGACGATTGAGCCGCTCAAAGGATTGCACTTCAATCGCGCCTCCTCGCCTTCGGAATGCGTTCATAGTGTCTCTATACCTGCCTTTTGTGCGATCGCTCAGGGCAGCAAAGAAGTTCTTCTGGGCAGCGATCGCTATCAGTACGACCCGATGCATTATCTGCTTGCTACGGTCGAACTGCCGATTATCAGCCAAATTCTGGAAGCGTCAAAGGCGCAACCGTACCTTAGTCTTCGCCTCGATCTTGACCCTACCCTCGTTGGCTCAGTGATGGTCGAGGCAGGGTATCCCTCATCGCGCAGCCGTGCTGATGTAAAAGCTATTGATGTAAGTCCGTTGAATGCAAATCTGTTGGACGCTGTAGTGCGGCTCGTCAGGCTTTTAGATTCCCCTGCTGAAGCTCATGTTCTCGCACCACTGATTAAGCGGGAAATCATTTACCGACTCCTGATGGGAGAGCAAGGTAATCGGCTCCGTCATATTGCAGTTCTGGGTGGCTACACCTACCACATCGCTAGAGCCGTCGAGCGACTTCGTAAAGACTTTAATGAGCCGATCAAGATTGAAAGCATCGCACGAGAGCTGGGAATGAGTGTATCGGGCTTCCACCATCACTTCAAGTCTGTCACTGCCATGAGTCCCTTGCAGTACCAAAAGCAACTGCGGCTCCAAGAGGCTCGCCGTCTGATGCTGGGGGAAAAGCTTGATGCTACCAGTGCTGCCTACCGAGTGGGGTATGACGATGCCTCGCACTTCAACCGGGAGTACAAGCGGCTCTTTGGTGCCCCACCGATGCGCGATGTGGAGCGGCTGCGAGAAGCGGCTAGGGAGACTGCTAGTTCAATCTGAATCTCCTGTTCTGGTCGCGGCATCTTGGTAAGACTGCCTGTACTCTAGAATTGCCTGCTAATAAGCTGTTACGCAAATAAGATTGCACATCAACTGGTGAGGTTGTCCTTTGTCAATTGTCCTTTGTCCTTGGTAAACACAAATGACAAATGACAAATGACGGTCTATACGGAAAATATTGCAATATGTAGGCGCGTTAGCTTATCTGACAACAAAATTGCTGAATTCTGTCAAAATTCGGCTATTTCAGCCTTTCAATTACTTGGAATATAGGTTTTTACTAGGGATGCACAGATTTACGCTTCTATTGCAGTATTTGTATTAATTGCTTCATAAATCTTCCTATAGATATGGAACAATATCATACTTCTCTATTTACGTCTTATATCTAAAGATAGAAGATTAAGGTTAAAATTTGGGAAACCTAAGAGGGATTACTCCCAAGAGATTTCCTGCCTACTTATCGCAGAAAGCAACTGAGGTCAGATGAAGCAACCTTTAAATCAAGTCAAAGAGTGGGAACAACGTCGTGATGAAGCAAACCGCTACTACCAGCGCGGTAAATTTCAAGAATCTCTCGATCTTGCAACCAAAAATTTACACTTGGCTAGAGCAATTCGAGATCGAGCCAGAGAAGGTCACACATTAAACGATCTCGGTTTAGCTCACCTCAGTTGCTGGCAACCTCAAAGAGCATTAGAGCGCTTTAATCAGGCGCTTTCGGTTGCGATTGAAATTGGCAACCCGCCAGCAGAAGCAACTGCACTTAGCAATCTGGGTTCTACCTACAGCCGTCTTGGACGCTTTTCGCAAGCCTTAGAATATTTTGACAAAGCACTGCCAATCTTTAGGCGATCGCAAGATATTCAAAGTGAAGTTTCTACTCTTAATGATGTAGCGCTAATTTATACCCGCTTAGGAGAACCGAAACGGGCACTGTTGCTACAACACCAAATTTTGAGAATGCGGCGATTGTTAGGTGACTTTTCTGGTGAGGCAACAACGCTCAATGGCATTGGGTTTGCTTACAATGTCTTAGGCAAGTTTGAGCAAGCGCTAGAATTTTTTGAAGCAGCGCTTCCAATACAACGAGCCGTCAAGAATGTGCTTGGTGAAGCAACCACTTTGAATAATATTGCCTCAATCTATAGTGATTTAGGAAAACCGAAACAAGCGCTATTACTCTACTATCAAGTTCTTTTGACACGTCGGGCAATCAGCGATCGCGCAGGCGAAGCAACAACCCTTCACAACATTGGTTTTACTTACAGCACCCTGGCACAGCATCGCCAAGCAATGAAGTTCTACAAGCAAGCCATTGTGATTTATCAACAACTGGGCGACAATCTCGGAGAAATTTCAACTTTACTGAATATGGGAACCCTTTACGCCACAACGAAACGTAAAAAAATGGCGCGATCGTGCTACCAAAACGCTCAAGATTTAGCAGAGCAAATCGAACACCAGCCACTCTTGGAAAAAGTACAGCAGTTTATAGATTCTCTGTAGCTTGATAAGAGCTAGGGGGCAGAGGGGAAGGGAGCAGAGGGGCAAGGGGGACAAGGGGGAATTATTAAAAAAGTCTTTCCGTCTCCCACCTCTTCCTTGTCTCTTCTTCATACCCCTTCCCCTCTGCTCCCTGCTCCCTCCTTATTAATGCCGCAAGCTCAAATTCCCGAATTCTTAAAGAAGTCGGGAATTTTTGTTCGAATTCAAGCTCAAAAAGTTCGCAACTACGTTACCGCCGACCATATACTAATCAACAGGTTACGATCAATTAAGAAGTAATAATTTTTGATGGCACCGCCAGGAGTCTTTTTATGTTCATTAATGAATTGTCACCTATATTCAGAGAATTTATCCAGCATCCAGCCTCATTTGTAGGTGGGTTATTCTCTGGTGTGCTTCGGCTCAATCTAGCAGACGATCCTGTTAAAAGCTGGCTGGATCAACAGAGCCGCTCAAATAGCTATACCAGCAGCACAACAGAAGCACATAATGGCAAAGCAAGTGGGCCTCAACAGATTTCGATTGATTAAATTTTTGATTAATCGCAAATCCGGTTAATTATTATTGGCAATAGGGAATTGGGAACAGGGAATAGTGATAGAAACTTTAGTTATGGGTCAAAATCCCATTTGAAAAAAGATGTTTTTCGAGACGCGCAGCGCTCTTAAATCGTTATCCTTGTTACAATCCCACGCTTGAAACCCGTGGGTTTCCCAATTCCCAATTCCCAATTCCCAATAAATATGGAATCCCTAACCTCTCGTATGCAGGGTGTACAGTCGCCGATTATTCCTGTGGTTGGGGAACTGATTAAAAACTCTCCAGGAACAATCTCTCTAGGACAGGGTGTTGTTCATTACAACCCCCCACCAGAAACTATCGAATTTTTACCCAAATTTTTCGCCGAGCCTGCTAACAATTTATACAAATCAGTCGAGGGAATTCCCCCATTGCTGACAGCACTTGCTGGAAAATTGCAAGCCTTCAATGGTATTGAAATCAATGGGGAAAACTGCATCGTCGTGACAGCAGGGAGCAATATGGGATTTATGAATGCCATTCTTGCTATTACTAACCCAGGCGATGAAATTATTTTGAATACGCCTTACTATTTCAACCATGAAATGGCGATCGCAATTGCTGGTTGTCGTCCGGTGTTAGTGGCGACAGATGAAAATTACCAACTACGCCCAGAAGCGATCGCTCAAGCAATTACTCCCAAAACAAGGGCTATAGTCACAATTTCACCCAATAATCCCACTGGAGTCGTCTATTCAGAAGCAGCATTGCGCCAAGTAAATCAAATTTGTGACACTAATGGCATTTACCACATCAGCGATGAAGCATATCAGCACTTTACCTATAACGGCGTAAAACACGTTTCTCCTGGCGCATTTGGGAGTAGCAAGTACACTATTTCTCTATTTAGCCTTTCCAAAGCATACGGTTTTGCTAGTTGGCGCATTGGCTATATGGTGATTCCCAAACACTTATTTGTCGCTATCAAAAAAGTCCAGGATACAATTTTGATTTGTCCGCCAGTCATTTCTCAATATGCAGCTTTAGGGGCATTGCAAGCCAAAGAGGAGTATTTGCAGAGTAATATAGGTGCAATTTCTCAAGTGCGGCAATTAGTACTCGACTCCCTTAACCGCTTACAAGGTTTATGTAGCATCACACCAGCTAATGGCGCTTTCTATTTTTTCCTCAAAGTTAATACTCAGATGGATGCTTTTGAGTTAGTTAAAAGACTAATCCAGGAACATAAAGTAGCAGTCATTCCAGGTACAACTTTTGGTATGGATGACGGATGTTACCTGCGCGTTGCTTACGGTGCGCTGCAAAAAGAGACAGCCAAAGAAGGTATAGAAAGATTAGTACAAGGTTTGGAAACTATAGTTAGAAATTAGAAGTCATTCATTCTGCTTTCTGCCTCCCCTACAATCCTAAATATAAAATTGAACAGATGCCGATTATTAATAAGCTAATTGAAATTGAGACTGAGCCAAAAATTAATATTCATAATATCACACCACAAATTCAAGATTTTCTTACTTCAACATCAATTAAAAATGGACAAGTTTTAGTATTTTCTCGACATACAACAACAGCTTTAGCTATCAACGAGAATGAAGTCAGACTGTTAGAAGATATAAAAGTATTCTTGCAAAAATTAGCACCAGAGTCGGACAGTTACTTGCATAATGACTTGCATTTAAGAGATGTTCCAGAAGATGAGCCGATTAATGCTCACTCTCACTTAATGGCAATGATGCTGACCACTAGTGAGATAATTCCCATTGTGGATGGGAAATTAGCTTTGGGAACCTGGCAATCTGTGTTGTTTTTTGAGTTGGATGGGCCGCGCAAAAGAACGGTATTTGTCCAAATTTCTGGCGAATAATGCAACTTCACATCTACAATCCTCTCAGAACAACCCAAATCTGAGAGAATTACGAACACGACTAACAAGTGCATCAGTTGAATTTACTTACAGCAATTAAAAATCTCAAAGAATGTTTCTAAGCATAACCTTCCTTTCCACAAACCAGAACTTTCGTTGTGTCAAAGGCAGAGGCAATTAGTGATGAAAAATAACGATAACTTTGTATTACGTAATACTTGGTACTATGCTCTGCCTAGTAATCATATCAAGCCAGGTATGATGATCAGCCGCATTTTCTTGGGTGAACCTGTGCTGTTAGTCCGAGACCAGAATGGTAAAGTCTCGGCTATGAGAGATATTTGTCCTCATCGTGCCGTGCCTTTGAGTTGTGGTAGATTCGATGGGCAGGAAGTGGAATGCTGCTATCACGGTTGGCGCTTTAACCCGGCTGGACGCTGTACTGCAATTCCATCTCTTGTTGAGGAGCAGCAGATGGATTTAAGCCGCTTTGATGTACAATCCTACGAAGTTCGGGAAGCCCAAGGGAATATTTGGATATATATGGCTGATCCCGATAAATCTCAGCCTGCTGCTTCTGAGATGGAAATTCCGGTGATTCCAGGGTTTGAGGAGCGATCGCCCCAATTTGTAGAGGTGATGAGATTTCCCTGTTTTGTGGATCATGCAGTAGTAGGTCTGATGGACCCTGCTCATTCACCTTATGTTCATCGTGCTTGGTGGTGGCGAAGTGGGCAACTGCATGAGGAAGTCAAGCAATTTGATGCTTCACCCTACGGCTTTACTATGCGACGACACCGATTACCAGCGAATGGAGGTCGATTATACTTGCTGATTGGCGGTGGTGTACCGGAAACGGAGATTTCTTTTCGTTTACCTAGCGTCAGAATAGAAGAAACCACAATTGGCAACCATCGAGTTGTTAATTTGACGGCAGTTACACCCATTTCAGACACAGAAACTGAGGTAAATTTTGTTCTTTATTCGACACTTCCCTGGGTGGGATTTTTCAAGCCACTCCTGCATGTACTGGCACAAACCTTCCTGGGTCAAGACCGAACGGTTGTGGAAAAGCAACAGATTGGCCTTAAATATAATCCTGTTCTGCGACTGATTAAGGATTCAGATATGCAGGCACAGTGGTATTACCAGTTAAAGCGGGAGTATGCCCGGTCTGTCGCTGAAGGACGAGAATTTGTGAACCCTGTTAAGGATCAAGTACTTCGCTGGCGTGCGTGAACTACCCCAACTTACCGAGTACGGTTGAAGTTGGGGCTTCTGTAATCATGGGGGAGTGCCTAAACTTAGACTTTCGCCCAAGAATAGGACTTACCTCCCCTCCTACAGCAGAAACGGCTGAACCTTCCGCCTTTATCATTCTGATACCCTCTGCTCTAATATTCGCTGCTGCGTTCCCATCCCTGTCATGATGAGTATTGCAATGAGGACAAGTCCATTCCCGGACATCCAATGACAACTCACTGAGTTGATAGAAACAATTAGAGCAGAGTTTTGAACTGGGGAACCATCTATCAATCTCAACTAACCTCGCACCTTTGCGTTCTAGCTTGTAGGCTAGAAAATTAGTGAATGTTCCCCAACCCACATCAGATATTGACTTTGCCAATTTATGATTGCGTACCATGCCTTTGACATGAAGATTCTCTATTATGACAGCTTGGCTATCGCTGACCAACTTATAACTAAGTTTATGTAGAAAATCCTGCCGCGAATTAGTAACTCGCTCGTACACCTTGGCAACAACTCTTCTATACCTATTTCTTGAATTACTCCCTTTTACCTTACGTGCTAATTTCTTCTGCTTGCGCTTGAGATTTTTTTCATGTTTGGCAAGGTGTTTAGGATTATCGTAAATGGATACTTTTTCGCCGTCAGTAACAACTGCGAAGTGTTTTAGCCCCAAATCGATACCATATATTTTACCTTCTGAAATAACCGGATTTTCTCCTTCAATTTCAGTCAGGATGGATGCAAGATATTTCCCAGAAGGCGTTTTACTCACAGTAACAGTCTTGATTTTCCCCTCAATCTGTCTATGTATTTTGGCTTTGATTGCCCCAATATTACCGGGGAGTTTGACATTGCCATCTACAATCTTGACGTTTTGAGGATACTGGATAGACTGTTTTCCGTGCCTAGATTTGAATTTAGGAAATCCAGCACGTTTCTCAAAAAAGTTTTTGTAGGCTGTGGTTAGATTCAGTGTTGTAGCTTGTAAAACTTGGCTATAACAATCAGATAACCACACAGTCTCTTCTGCCTTTTTGAGTGTAGGAAGAAATGCGTTGAGCGCTGCACGGCTAAGTCCTTTCCCCGTTTCCTTATAAGTCTCAATTGACTTATTTAGGGCGTAATTCCACCACCAACGAGCGCAACCAAAAGCTTGAGCTAATTGAATTTGCTGCTCAACTGATGGATATAAACGAACTTGTACAGCTTTGTGTAGCACTCAATATCACCTCCTTGATATGTTTATTTTATCATAAATATAGATTGTGGTAAAAGACTCAAATAAAATAATTGGTGGCATCTCTTGCACCTCACTCTCTAATCAACCTGCGGTTAATATTAGTCGGAGGTGTTTTCGTCGTCACCCGGCTATCCATCCCCACCGTGTAGACGGATGGGGAATTCCGCCGAATTAGTTAAATTACTCCAAACTAAATTCTGGGCACCTTAGCAGATAATGATACCCTGACAATTTTGAATTAATTTCTAGTACAGGCTCCCACTGATTCTAAGAATCAGTGGTGGTTTCAAGCCCCCACTGATTGTCTTTAATTTTTAATTTTTAATTCCCCAAAGGGGCTGACTTGGGTAAGCAAATAGTAAAACAAGTTCTACCTGGCTGTGATTCAAATGAGAGCGTTCCATGATGGCGATTTTCTACAATCCGGCGAACGGTTTCCAAGCCGAGTCCTGAACCACGCCCCACTGATTTGGTGGTGAAGAAAGGTTCAAAAATGCGGGTTTTAATTTCAGGTGGAATTCCACTACCAGAATCAATGATGTCAATATGGGCAAAGCGATCGCAATGGTGTGTTGTAATTTCCAGCAGTCCCTTACCATCCATTGCATCTATAGCGTTATCAATCAAGTTCGTCCACACCTGATTTAGTTCACTCCCATAAGCAAGAATTTTAGGAAGATGTTGATCGTAATTGCGTTGTACTTGGATGCCGCACTTGAGTTTATGAACAAACAGTCGCAATGTATCTTCTAAACCTTGATGCACATCGACTTCTTGCTGAACGCCTTGATCGAGGTAAGAGTATGACTTCATCGCTTGCACAAGTTCGGAAATCCTCTCGGCTCCTCGTAAACCATGTTTAATCATTGACATGACTTCAAAGGAGAGCGATAGCCAATGCAATCCCATTTCTCGCAATTCAGTCTCGTCGTTGCGCCAACGTTCCATCATCTTATCTAGGGTTTCGACCTCAACACCACCTTCTGCTAAAGGTTCTGCTAATTTCCATGCCTGCTTCACACCATAATCTTCTAACCATTCCAGCAAGACGTTTTCGTGATCGCTTAATGTCACTGGATCTAGGCGATTATTCAAAATTGCATCATAGCCCTGATCCCGGATTCTCAACCAGTCTTGAGTATGGGCTTCTTCAACATTGCGTTGCCCATAAACTAAGTTCATTCGTTGTAGTTCCAGGATGGCGGCTGGCATTTCCCCTAAAGTCCGAACGAGGGCTGAGGCTGGGTTGTTGAGTTCATGAGCTAGACCGGCGGAAAGTGTCCCTAAAGCGGCCATCTTTTCCCGTCCCCGAATAAAGGACTCTAGTCCCCGCATCCGACGTTCCATAATGCGGAAGACCATCCGCTCAAAATTACGACATTCATGCAGCAGCTTACGGAAATCTTCTCCTTTGAGTTGATAGAGGTGGCAATTGGTGAATGCCCGCATTGTGACAGGTGCAGGTTCATCTGTAAGTACTGGAATTTCACCAAAAAAGGATGGGGCTTCGTGTTGCCCGATGGGAATTTCAACTCCTTCACTGCGGCGGGTGATGTTGATTTTACCTTTGACTAAGATAAATAAGCGACATGCAGGGTCTCCCTCATGGGATAACACTTCTCCACCAGAAAGTTCAACTGTTTGAGCGCGATCGCAAACCCACTCCAATTGCTCTTGAGAAAGCTGTTGAAACGGGTCTAAGTTGATCAATTCTTCAATACACAACATGAATCAACCTCCTTAGTTTTTCCTGTTCCAGCTAAACATTGCTCAAGTAGCGGTGAACGAATTGAATAGCGATCGAACCTTCACCCACACCGGATGCCACCCGCTTAATTGACCCAGATCGCACATCTCCGGCTGCAAAGATGCCAGGAACGCTGGATTCTAGCAAGAAAGGTGAGCGTTCCAAAGGCCAACCTGGAGGAGATTTGCCATTTTGCGTTAAGTCGGGGCCTGTAACGATAAACCCCTGAGTATCGCGTCGAATAACACCATCGAGCCAATCAGTTTTGGGGATAGCACCGATGAAGATGAAAAGCGATCGCGCTGGCACGATTTCAGTTTGTCCAGTCTTGCTATGGGCGATCGCAATTTCTTCTAGATGTTCATCTCCCTTGACTTCCACAACGCTGCAACCTGTGCAAACTTGGATATTTGCAGTCGCCACGATTTGGTCAATCAAGTATTGAGACATACTTAATGAAAGCGACTCGCCCCGTACCAGTATGATTACTTTGCTGGCATATTTAGAAAAGTGCATTGCTGCTTGTCCAGCAGAATTTGCCCCACCGATGAGGTAAACCTCTTCATTGCTACAGGCGATCGCCTCAGTCATGGCAGCACCGTAATAAATTCCGGCTCCTGTCAATTTCTCGGCTCCTGGAACATTTAGCCAACGGTAGGAAACGCCGGTTGCAACTAAAAGTGCATGGCAACTAATCTCGCTGCCATCCGCCAATTGCAGAACTCGATAAGGATCTTGCAGCTTAACTCCAGTTACTACTTGAGGAGTGAGAATTTCTACCCCAAATCGCCGCGCCTGAGTGACTCCCCGCCTGGCTAAATCGCTGCCGCTCAAGCCAACAGGAAACCCCAGATAGTTTTCAATCCGCGAACTCGTGCCTGCTTGACCACCCGGAGCTTCACGCTCAATTAACACCGTACTCAATCCTTCAGAAGCGCCATAGACTGCGGCTGCCAGTCCAGCAGGGCCACCACCAACGATCGCCAAGTCATAAAATGGTCGCTCTGCCTGGGTTTGCAGTCCAATTTTGGCAGCAATCTCTAAATTAGATGGTTGGATTAATCGGGAACCATCGGGAAACAGTACCAAGGGTAATTGCTGTCTACCATCAGCTTCTGCGTATTCCACTAATTTAGCTGCATCCGGCTCCAGTTCAATATCCAACCACTTGTAGGGAATCTGGTTACGCGCCAGGAAATCTTTTACCTGATGGGAAAAAGGCGACCAGCGATTACCAATGACTCGAATCCCTTCAAAGGGTGGACGAAATCCCGCTAGCCAGTCATCGAGTAAATCATCCAAAACCGGATATAATCGCTCTTCTGGTGGATTCCAGGGCTTAAGTAAGTAATAATCAAGTCTGGCACTATTAATTGATTTAATTGCTGCATCTGTATCTGCATAGGCCGTCAGCAAAGCACGTTTTGCATCAGGAAAGATGACTTTTGCCTGTTCAAGGAACTCCACACCTCCCATTTGGGGCATTCTTTGATCCACCAAGAATAAAGCAATTGCTTCATTCCGTAATTTGAGTTGCTGCACCGCGTCCAGAGCGGTAATCCCGGAATCTGCCCGAACAATGCGGAAGCGATCGCCATACTGATGCCGCAAGTCTCGTGACACCGCTTGCAACACTTCTGGATCGTCATCGACGGTTAAAATTGCAGGTTTCGCCATAACTACTGTTACTTAACAATTACAGTACTTAGCTGTTATCTTCAAAAATTTGTCGTTAAAATATCTACTGTTTAACCAGTTGCTTTAAACGAAAGTATGCCTCTTCTGGTGTCAGCGCTTCTGATTGACTTTCATTAGGTATATAAAATACCCAAGTATCTGGAAAGTAATGCACCACAAAACTGGGAATCAGACCCAAACTTACTGCTTGCTTTCCAAGCTTCTCAGCTTGTTCCTCTAAACCCAGTTGGTCATGAAATGGGTGTTCAGCCATACTTTTCATCTCCCTGCACTTTATTTGACCCTGGAAGAACGTTCAATACCCAGATTGCACGAATCACTTTTAAGTAATTTACGATGTTCCAGAATGAGCTTGGAAATATTTAGGTCTACTACCACAATATTTTCAAATATGCTTTTGTAGAGAATCATAAAGCTATTTTGGTAATTTAGGGTAACACGCGGTTTCACAGCCCATACAGCATGGAGAATATTACTGGTCTATCGCATTAATTTTGAGGGATAACAGAATGAACTGCGTACTCCTGCAAAGAAGCAAGCTACACGTAGCTTTAGATAGGGGTGGAAAAGCGACACTTTTTTAATTTATTAGTGAAGTAAAATCCCAACCCAGCAGTGTAGCAATCTGAGCAGGCAGGGTAACTGGATCAAAAGGTTTGAGGATTATACCTGCAACTTGATACTGTCGCAGAATTTGCGAATTCAGCCATCGTACTTTAGCACTAAGCAAGACTACAGGAATAGCTTGAGTTTCTGGATTATTTCTAATTTTATTTATAAGTTCAAAACTAGCAGTGTCACGGATTGAGATATCTAATACAATCGCATCGGGACTATCACGTACTGCACTCAGTAATCCTTCTAATGGAGAATCTGCTGTCACCACATTCCAACCAGCTAAATCTTGGAGGCAAAGTTTTACTATTTCACGCACATTCAATTCATCATCAATTAGCAATATCGTTTTGCTAATTGTATTTACCTCCTTTACTATATTCATTTCATTTAATTAGACTTTCCTATCATTCAAAATATTTTTATCTATAACTAAGAAAGATAAATCCAAAATATAAAAAACTAATGAAGATATAGAATTTGTTACAAAACCTCAAAATTAATTGTCCCAACCCAGAATTTCTATAACTTCTTTGTGTAAATAGAGTTGGGTTTAAAAGGTTTGGTAATCACCCCAGAAATTCCGATCTGAAGGGAAACGGGTGCGATCGCGAGAGTCAGCCAGAAAATGATAGTGAAGTGAATGTAACATTTTTGAAATAATTCGAGTGTAAAGAATAGTATCAATGAAACAAAAATTGCAGCTAAGGGCAAGAGATGAACTGCTGAGTTCTCTGCCCAAAACGCAGTTTCCCAGCGGCATTTGTCTCCTTTTCCTGCACCCTCGCAGACATTAGTGCAATTACCTTCAACTCTCATTGATGCGAAAGGTATCAATGATTTTTCATAAAAATGTTTCTCACTGCATTGTACAAACAGATTACAAAGACTGAACCTCTCAGTTTTGAGACATAACTTTACTCAATTGAACAAATTTAGGAGACTGGATTAATGTTAGATGCCTTTACCAAGGTTGTTTCCCAGGCCGATACTCGTGGTCAGTTAGTCAGTAACGAGCAAATTGATGCTTTGTTGGCTGTGGTTAAAGATGGTGCGAAGCGCACCGATGTTGTGAACCGGATTACAAGTAACTCTTCAGCGATCGTCACCAATGCAGCTCGTGCATTGTTTGCAGAGCAGCCCCAGTTGATTGCTCCTGGTGGAAATGCTTACACCAACCGTCGGGTTTCTGCCTGTATGCGCGATATGGACATCATTTTGCGCTATGTCACCTATGCGATGTTCCTGGGAGATTCCAGCGTTCTGGACGATCGCTGTTTGAATGGTCTGCGTGAAACTTATTTGGCTTTGGGTGTTCCTGGGCCTTCCACGGGAATCAGCATCATCAAGATGAAAGAAGCTGCCATTGCGATCGCCAATGATCGCAACAATATCCAACCAGGTGACTGTAGTTCTTTGATGGCTGAATTATCCAGCTACTTTGATCGGGCAGCAGCAGCAGTAAGCTAAAAGTCTGTAGACTCACACGCATTTTTTCAGACAAAATTCTCAAGTGCTTGTCACCTTTTCAAAGAGACGTTCCAGCTAACGCTCTTTGGCACTAAAGCTTTGTCCAAATAAAACTTTTTGAAACATTAGGAAAATATCATTTAAATGAAAACACAATTGACTGAAGCGGTTGGATCTGCTGATTCTCAAGGTCGTTACTTAGGCAACGTCGAACTTCAAATTGCATTTGGTCGCCTGCGCTTGGCTACCGCAGACCTGGAAGCAGCAAAGCAGCTTGGTTTGAAAGCTCAACAGTTGGCTGAAGGTGCTGCAAATGCAGTCTACCAAAAGTTCCCCTATACCACCACCATGCAAGGCAACAACTATGCTTCTGATGGTCGCGGCAAAGCTAAGTGCTTACGTGATATCGGCTATTATGTGCGAATAATTCAATACTGCTTGATTGCAGGCGGTACGGGCCCTGCTGATGATTATATGTTGGCAGGTCTGGCTGAAATGCACAGCAGCTTTGAATTGGTTCCCAGTTGGTATGCTGAAGCGCTCAAGTATATCAAGGCTAATCATGGTTTAACAGGCGATCCTGGACTTGAGATCAACTCCTACATAGACTACATCATCAACGCGCTCTAGTAGTCTGCTAAGGAAACTTTGTTTGGTTCTCAGCAGAGGGGTAGAGGAAAAAAGACTTGGTATTCGCCTCTTTTCTGCTCCTCTGCTTCCCTGCTCAAGAGTCTTCCTCCACCTGGCAATTTTGAGTTGGTAAATTACTAAACACAGGATCTCGTCAATATTTTAGATGCGTTTGCCTTGCGTTACTCTCTTTTTTCGTTGAGTAGCAGCAAGGTTTTCAAAGATAGCTTTAATCATGGCTGGCGTGAATTCTTTGGAAGATAAACCGTAGCGACCACCAATAATTTTAGGCAAAGGTGCAGAGGAGCGCAGAGGTAAGGGAGAATCTAACTCTAATTTTACCTCTGCTCCTCTGCTTTTCTGCTCCTCTACTCCCCATGACTCACGGATAGCAGCGACTACATCCAAATACAATGGTTCACCAGATGCGCCTGGTTCTTTGATGCAATCTAAAACTGCGATGCTACGGGTAGTTTCTGGCAAAGCAGCGACAAAGCGTTTGGCATCATAAGGGCGATATAGTTTAACTTTCAAAACGCCCACTTTCTGATCAAGGGTGTTAAGGTAATTTACTATTTCATGTACAGCTTCGCAACCGGAACCCATCAGCACAATAACTCGTTCGGCTTCTGGGTCGCCGTGGTATTCAAATAGTTGGTACTGTCGCCCTGTCATCGCAGCAAATTCATCCATGACTTTCTGGGTTATGTCTGGACAAGCTAAATAGTAAGGATTGACAGTTTTCCTGGCTTGGAAGTAAACATCAGGGTTTTGTGTTCTACAGCGCAAAACAGTTTTATTGCAGGTGAGGGCGCGTGACCGATGAGCGAATATCAATTCATTGGGAGTGAATTCTCGCAGGTCATCATCTGTTAAAGTCTCTACTTGGTTAATTTCATGGGATGTACGAAAGCCATCAAAAAAATGCAGAAAGGGTATTCGTGATTCTAAAGTTGCCCGTGTTGCGATTAGAGCAAAGTCTTGTGCTTCTTGCACTGATGCGGCACACAACATGGCAAAACCAGTATCACGTGCTGTCATAACATCGCTGTGGTCGCCAAAAATAGATAGAGCTTGGGCGGCTAGCGATCGCGCTGCTATATGAAAAACTGTAGGTGTGAATTCTCTGGCAATTTTGTACATATTGGGGAGCATCAACAATAACGCCTGCGATGCTGTAAAGGTGGTTGTCAGTGAACCAGTTTGCAAAGCATCATGTACATTACCAGCAACACCTGCTGCACTCTGCATCTGTACCACCGAGGGAACAGTACCCCAAATATTGCGTTTACCTTCATTAGCCCAAGCATCTACCCACTCAGCCATTGGTGAAGAAGAAGTAATCGAGTAAGCAATGACTTCATTCAGTCGATAGACGACTTGGGCAACAGCCTCATTGCCGTCTATAGTTGCAAAACTTCTGTTGTTCATCTTCTTACACCTGTGAGATTCTCTAAGCGCTAGTCACAATTAAATTGAGACTTTCAAAAAATAATCTCTAAATCTAAAGATTTGGTGAGGATTATAGTTTTTTACAAAAAAAATAATTAGGTAGAGCGCGTTCGTTAATCTATTCGTGAAGTTAAGATGCAAACCCAGCAGTGTAGCAACCTGATAAAAGAGGCTAACTAGATCAAAGGGTTTGAAGTTAAAAATGTGATATTGAAGCGATACCTTTATGGGTTTTAACAGTTTTTACTGCCAGATATAGTTTTTGAGAAATATCATTCATTTTCAGAATGCATATTTGCCTCTGATTTAAATAATTGTCTGCAATTTGTCGCCACTGTTGGGGAGGAATGCCAATGCATCGACCTGCGATGTTAATGCATGGACTTGCAATGTTAATGCATCGACCTGCGATGCGAATGTATGGACTTGCAATATTAATGCATGGACTTGCAATGCTAATGCATGGACTTGCAATGCTAATGCATCGACCTGCAATGTTAATGTGTCGACTTGCAAAGATTAGTTCACCCTATGTTACACAGCAACTCTCAAAGATTTGTATGTAGACGACGACACGGTAGTCTTTTTAAGAGGGTTGGAGAGATCAAAAGCTGACGGATAATATTTAGAAAAATAAATTACAAAAATAAAAAATTAAAACTTCAAAATTAATCGTCCCATCCAAGAATCTCAGTAACTTCTTCGCAAATAGAGGTGGGTTCAAAAGGTTTAGTAATCACCCCAGCAATTCCAATCTGAGCGAAACGGACGCGATCGCTTGCTTGAACTTTCGCAGTTAAAAAAATCACTGGTATTGCTTGAGTTGCGGAATTTGCCTGAAGTTTTTCATATACTGCAAAGCCGTCCATGTCAGGCATAGACACATCAAGCAGAATCACATCAATAGGTTCTGTCTGGGCGATTTTTAGTCCTTCTTGCCCTGATGCAGCTGTCAGCGTGTCCCATCCTCCCAAGTCTTCTAAACAAGCTTGTACTAATTCGCGAATTCGTTCTTCATCATCCACAATTAAAAATCTTTTTGTCATTGGTCATTGGTCATTTGTCATTTGTCGGTCATTGGTCATTTGTCATTGGTCATTCTCCCCCTGCTTCCCCTGCCCCTCTGCTCCTCTGCTCCCCTGCATAATTTCCTGGCAATGGCAGAGTGAAGAAAAACGTGCTGCCGACACTAAGAGTACTTTCAGCCCAGATTTGCCCATCATGCTGATCAATAATACTACGACAGATTGCCAATCCTAAGCCTGTGCCGCCTTTGGTGCGAGAATCAGAAGCATCTACTTGCTGAAATCGTCCAAAGATTGTTTCTAACTTTTCTGCTGGGATACCTCGTCCTTGATCGGTTATCTGGAACAGGACGCGATCTGTTTGCTGTTGGACACTCAGAGTAATAGTAGAATCGGCAGGTGAGAATTTAATCGCATTACCTAAGAGATTGGTGAGTGTTTGAACAATGGCATCAGCTGCCGCCCAAACTTGAGCATTGGTAGGGTGAATCTTAAAGGTAATATTTTGCTGATTGGCGATCGCTTGCACTCCCGCTACTGCTTGTTGAATTAAATCAGCCGCATTGCAGGTTGTTTTTTCTAACAAAGTTCGATCCGACTCTAAGCGTTCCAAATCGAGAATATCGTTGACAAGACGCACTAAGCGATCGCTGTCGATGGCTGCAATCTCAATCATCCGCTTAAACTTGTCTGGTTTTTTGTCGTAGATCCCACTTTGTAGTAAACCCAGTGCTGCGCGAATTGCAGTTAAGGGAGTGCGGAGTTCGTGACTAACGATGCCAATAAACTCACTCTTGATCAGATCAATTTGCTGTATTTCACTGATGTCTTCGGCAATCCCAGCAATCCGAACTAACTCTCCTAGTTCATTTTTGATCGGAAATGCGCGATCGCGAATCCAACGGATTGAACCATCAGGACGGATAATTCGATATTTTTTATCGTATTGCCCTGTTCTCATCTGTTCAACGATTTCAAATTCGACGCTCTGGCGATCTTCTGGGTGAATTGCATCGAACCAATCTGAATAATTTTGGTAAAGACTTTCACAACTGCTTTGCCAGATGGTTTGGTATGCACTGCTCACATAGAGAACTTGCTGATTTTGAATATCGGTCATCCAAAATACTGCTTGGATGTTTTCTGCCAACTGACGAAACTTTTCTTCACTTTGGCGTAAAGCTTCTTCAGTTTGTTTGCGAATAGTGATATCTTGATGAACTGCAACTAGAACATCCCCGTAGTCGGGATGATTGAATATAGAAGTCGTCGCACTACACCAAAATGGTGTGCCATCTTTTTTAAGATTATGGACTTCATAAGTGGCTTCACTATTTTGTAAGACGGCAGATACAATGGCTTGATTTATATTTTCACCAGTTAACGATTCACTGGTATAGTTCACAATCGAAACATCTTGACCGTTGAGTTCACCAGAGTCATAGCCAAACATCTGCTCAAATTTCGGATTGGCATAGACAATGATTCCATTATCGATTCTGACTAAGCAAATCCCTTCCCCCATATTTCGGGTGATTACAGCTTGAAGTTCTAGCTTATGCGCCTGTTCTAAAAGTATGAGCTGGGTTTGTTGCTGCTCTCTAACTGTTTCTTGCAGGCGATCATTTGTATCTGTTAGTTGTGCAGTGCGTTCTAGCACCCGTTGCTCAAGTTCGGTATTCAGTTGTTGCAGGGCAACTTGTGCCTGTTTACGCTCCATCAGTTCTGTTTGTAACTGTTCAAATAAAGCTGCTTGCTGAATAGCAATGCTTACCTGCGCTCCTAACTGCCGCAACAGGACAATTTCTGAAGATTGCCACTCACGAGGAGCTGCACAGTGATGAGCTGCTAGTAATCCCCACAATTCATCTCCTAATGAAACAGGAACGACCAGATTTGCCCTTACCTGGAGACTTGCCAAAAATTCAACGTGACAGGGACTAATCCCAGCAGTATAAATATCAGCTTTCGCAGTAACTAAGCCTTGTTTAAAGGGTTCAACGTTCTCTTCGCCAATGCAAGGGTCGTAAATCTGGAGTGGTAAAATCGCCATCCATTCCGGTACCACAGACTCAACCACGACTGTTCCACCCCAACCTGGATAAAATTGGAAGATAATGACGCGATCGCACTCAAGAAACTGCCGCACTTCATCGACGGTGGTTTGCAAGATATCTTGTAACTTGAGCGATCGCCGGATGCGTTGGCTCATCTCCATCACTAAGCGTTGTTGCTCAAATTGCTGTTGCAGCTTTTCTTGTGCAAGCTTGCGATCGTCAAGAGTCATCCGCAATTGCTCGGCATTTTCCTGAGACAATTGTTGGTTGAGTTGTTGAATCTTCTTTGTGCTGTACTTCAGATTGCCTGTTATCAGGTTAATTATCAAGGCAACCACTAGGAAAAGACCTAGGCGCAATATATCTTCTGGTTGATTAATCCCCAATTGATATCGCGGCAGGATAAAAAAATAATCAATCGCCAGTGTGGAAAGTACAACTGTAACGATCCCTGGTCGAAAGCCACCATACCAAGTACTGGCGATGATAGCTATATAAAAAAAAGCACCAATAGTTGGAGATATAAACGGTTCTAGCCAGAGCGATAGCATTAGGGCGATCGCAGTTGAGCCAATAGCGATACCATAGACTAATAATCGCTGATAATTTCTCATTATTTTTTACCGAAGAAAGGCACAGGGCAGGAGGCAGTTCGCGTAGCGTCTCGAAGAGAAGGCAGGAGGAAGAAAATATATTTTTTGTTCTCTGCCAAACAGGTTTAAAGCCCCTAAATTTATTTATGAATAAAGATAAAAAGTGTATTTTGAGACGCGCAGCGCAAAAAATACAGCGTCTATTATAAATCGCCTAAATTTATTTATGGGGATTACCTCCTGCCTCCTGCCTTCGCCCTCCTGCCTCCTTAATTCTCCCTACCTGAGAGCGCCAGCGCGTTCTTTGAATGCGGCTCAGTACCCTTGTCACGAGTTCAGGCCCTAGCACTGGCTTGCTAATAAAATCATCGGCTCCGGCAGCAAAGGCTTGCTGAAGGGATTCTGCTTCAGTATGGGCTGTTACTACCAAAACAGGTAAATCTCCCCAATGGGCATCCTGTCGCACGACTTGGCACAACTCTAATCCATTAACTATTGGCATTTCTAAATCTAGTACTACCAAATCTGGAGATGTTGCCATCAAAACCTTCCAAAATTGCTGTGATTGGGAGAGGGTTGTTACTTCCACTCCCCAAGGGGTTAGCAACGCCGATAGTCCAGCCAGGATTACAGGGTCATCGTCTACGATTAAGACTTTAGCTTCAGAAATTTTCGGTTGAGGTAGGACACGAGTGATCGCCTGAAAAATCTCCTCGGTTGTCGCAGGCTTATGCAAAAATTGTCTAGCTTTTAAACGCGATACTGCCAATCGATCTGCCAAGGTATCTCGTCCTGTAAAAACAATCACTGGGATATTTGGTGATCGCTGTGCAATCTCGCTCAATAATATTAATCCGTCTTCCTCTGTTCCCGGAAAACTCAAATCGAGTAAAACTGCGTCAGGAGTTTTTAAAGCTAGATGCGATCGGGCAGCAGCTAAGTTGGGTGCAACCTTCATCCTGATCCCCCATGAGTTGGCTTCCGCTTGCAACTGCTTTGTCAACGTCGCATCATCATCAATTACTAACAGCCGATAAGTTTGCTTCATCGGGACGCTTTGAGCGGTGGGAATGACAGCAGGCTTAGTTAATTCTTGTTGTAATTTTGTTACCAATTGCAAAAAATCAGAGATTTTATCTGCTAAGAGGGGGAAATCTGCAAGCAGCAAATGCTCTATTTTGCGTGCTAGCCGGGAGCCTTCTAGATAACCGAACGTTCCCATCGAACCTGCTAGCTTATGGGCTTCGTGCAATGCTTGCTGATGTAACTCTTTATTTAGATTCCCTGCTAAGAGTGCAATTTTTGCCTGTTCCAGTACTACAACCTGTGCGCCAAAAGAATTACGAAATCGCTCCAGTACTCGATTCACAGAAGTTATATCTTTGGGGCCGGGTTTTTTCTGCCCATCTTGATTTGTTTCCCCAACAGCGATAGAAGGATTAGGTACAGGCTTGATGCGATAGCCCATGCCATATACTGTTTCTAAAAATTCCTCTGTTAGACCTCCTGTTTTCAGTTTCTTTCGTAAGTCTTTAATATGAGTCGTAACTGCATTTTCAGTCGGTGCATCATCAAATCCCCAAAGGCGATCTAGAATCACTGCACGACTAAAGATGCGATCTGGGTTTTGCAAAAATAACTCTAGCAGTTTGTATTCTGTCGCCGTGAGCAAAATTTCCTGCTCATTACAAGTCACTCTGCCGGCACTTGGATCTAAACAGAGATTTCCCCAGGTTAACGTAGATGAATCACTCACTCCACTCCGCCGCAACAAAGACCGAATTCTTGCTAGTAATGCTTCCTGGTCAAAGGGCTTAATGACGTAATCATCTGCTCCGGCATCTAAACCCGCGACAATATCTGCATTAGAATTTTTGCCTGTTAATAACAGAATAGATTTACGGTAGCCTTGCCTTCGCAGTTGCCGACATAAGTTAATCCCATCCAGCTTAGGAATTAACCAGTCCAGCAAAATCAAGTCATACTCAACCGATATTGCTAGGTCTAGCCCAGTTTGTCCATTGCTTGCTACGTCGATAGTATAGCGATTTGCACTCAACAACTCTGCCAATGCTGCACTAAGTAATACATCATCCTCTACCAACAAAATTTTCATAAGTTGCATCCAAAGAAGATGCTTATGACATCTTCGCGATCGCAATCAGCCCCTAATTTTAAATTCTTAACTCCGTTGCCAAATTTTTATTGTCTTATCTAAACTTCCGCTAACCAACATCTCGCCAGAAGCTGTGAAGGCTAATGCTGTGACTATATTTCCATGACCTGTAAACGTACCCAGTAACTCCCCGGTTTGTAGATGCCATAATTTGATGGTTTTATCAGCACTACCACTGGCGATAATTTGTCCATCAGGACTTAAGGCGATCGCATATACTCTATCTCTATGTCCTTTAAGTGTATGAAGTAATTCTCCAGTTTCCAATTGCCAAATTTTTATTGTTTGATCCCAGCTACCACTCACCAGCAGTTTAGCATCTGCACTGATTGCTAACGAACGAACGATGTGAGAATGACCCATTAAAGTATGCAGAGGTTGTGCATCCTTTAAACTTTTGATCCCCGTCTGGGGTGAAGTTCGCCAGACTTTGATTTTACGGTAGCTACCTGTAACTATAGTTTCCCCGTCTCGGCTCAAAACCAGAGAATGAGCAGCTGTATCATCTAAAGAAAGTGCGATCGTAACCTGACGATGCATCAAATCCCAAAACAAAATTTTTCTGTCATCTCCGCCTGTAGCTAGCATTCTGCCATCTGGAGTAAAGGCAGCACACCGCACTACCCCATTATGTTTATGCAAAATATCTATCAAGTCTAAAGCACCCACGTGCCAAAGTTTAATTGTGGAATCAGCACCGCAACTCACTAAAGTCTGTCCATCTGAACTAAAAGCCAGGGAATTCACTTCATCCACTAGCCCAGGTATCACCCAAGGATACTCTGATAATGTATCTATTAATTCACCCTTGCTTAAATCCCAGAGTTTCGTTTCTCCACGACTACCACTTGCCAATATAGGTAATGCTTTACCATTCTTACACGCAAAACTGAAAGCTAGGCAATTAATACCTCTATTGTGCCCTTGTAAAGTTTGCCAGCATTCCCAGTCACCAACTATACCCTTAAGACAATGCTCTGATGGTAGAGTTTGTATTGTATCTGCGATCGCTTTCTCATTAATTACTGGCGACGTGTCTTTTTTGCCAATAAGTGATTCTAAATACCAACTCAGACCACCGGCATACAACAAGTTACTCGGACTTATATACAGTTTTGGTTCAGTAAGTTCAATTTGATTTGCAGGTAAAAATCCTGTAATTATACTCTGTCTTTCGTATCCTAACTGACCTGTTGATGGATAAAACAAACAGAGAAAAATTAATACTTGGTGATTTTTTAAATCTTCTTGAGTAACCGACCATTTAATTTTGTCTTTCTTAATACCATTAAAACTTTCTCCATCAGCAACATAAACTTGAACACTTAGCTGAGGATTATCTTTAAGTACATAAGAAAATTTGCTTTCGCCACACAAATTTCCCTCATCATCTAAAATCATATTTTGCAAAGTATCTTGTGATACCTTTTTTACCAACTTCCCTAAACGTTCAGCTATTACCAGGTCAACGATTTTTTCCCGCAAAAGATAATCTTCCGCTTGGCGCTGGAAGTATTTGGGAAAAGGTATCGTCCAGTCGGGAGGCTCAGGATATTCGGGTGGCGTAGGCGGTGGATTTTTGGCAAGAACTTCTGCTTGTTGGCGAGAAAATTCTTGGAGTCTGGCCAATGGTTCGCCCCAAAAAGCCATCATTTCAGTGTGACAACCCTTGACTTGACTTTCCAATAAAGATAAGTCATAAGTTTTAGGTTTCTTCACACGTTGAAGGAAGTCAGCTTGTTGAAATTTAAGTAAGCTAATCCAATCCATCTGCATTCCTGCGGCAAACTATTGCATACCTACGGTAAGCTATACCAATGCAATTACTCAAGTTTATAACCTTAGTTAATTAAAAATTCAGTAATGTTAGCAGTCTAATAAAACACAGCCATTGGCAGATGTTTCCGGGAAAAATAGAGATGGATAGCACTTAGACATTTCATGAACTGATGCAGTTGAAGTATATAGAATTAAATGATGTCAGTCAATTCTAACGAAGATGGACAACAAGATACTGTTTCTAAGGAAACACTTCTAGCTGCGAAGGAAAGTTTAATGTGAAAAGCATTTTAAAGGTTGCAGCAACGTTAAGTCAACAAATACCCCCACTAAAAAGACTTAGTAACGATTATTTTCGGGTATATCATCTGAAATTGGCGAAAATGGTGAATATTAGCTAATTTTAACCTTTGCGTTTTGGTTGCCTGGGTATAGTACTTACATCAGACGAGTCACCAAAAGTATCCCTTGCCTCAATCTGTTTAATTTTCATTTGCAAGTTCAAGTCATCACTGCTAACAATTGTTTCTAAATTCGCTAATCTCCGCTCTAACAGTTCTATTTGCTGCTGTTGCAAATAGTTAGTTTTTGATTTTTGCTCATCAGAACGCCAAACAGCAACTGTACCAACTGCTGCACCACCAATAGCAACTAAAGGAAGAATAGCACCACTTCTAGTAACGGCTGAGAGTGGGACGCAAACTCCAAGAATGGCAACTGTAATTACCCAAATTCTTGTGGTGGCAGATAATCTGACATCTTGGTATTGTTCTAAATTTGGTTGAGATTTTTTAGCCATAAGTCTATCTAAAGAAAAGTTATTTGCTAGATTGGCACAATTGCCCAGCAAAATACTTCCTACAATTGGGTTAAGTATAATTGCTCTACTAGCGATCGCAGTTCATGCTTTTTTCCAACCAGGCAATACTTTTTGGGTTTTGGGGAAAAGGGGAAGGTGGTGTCGTCCTCTGAGGATAACGGGCCGGGGGTAATGGTAAAGAAAAAACCTTGAAGCCAAATCCAGTAACCTTTTCCCAAAACAGATTCCGAATTATAAAGCAATACAGTTCAGATAAGACCAAAACACTTGTCTTAACAGCTATTTATCGCGTCTCGAAAACCCAACGTCAATTATGTTACAGCAAAAAACCGAGCCTGCGATGCCTACACGCTGATGACTCTGCTATCAATGGGTAGGGAAAAATCACGAGACCATTCATTCCAAGAGCCAAAATAATTTCTAGCAGAAATTCCTACTTGTTCAAGGGCTATTAATGTATTAGCAGCCCTTGAACCTTTAAAGCAGTAAATATACACAATCGACTCCGAAGTAATACCTACTGATTGACAAATTTCTCGGATTTCATCAGGCGATCGGAATGTGGGGATTTCCGATTCGGAATTCATCAGATGATGCCATTCTAACCATACAGCATTAGGGATTCGACCTTTGCGAGGGCAAAAGTCAGGATTATAGGGAGAAGAACTCAGCCCAAGCCATTCGTTGCGATCGCGCACATCTAATTTAATAATTGCTGGATTGTCAATTGCTTGCAACATCTCGGCGGTAGTTACCATCATCTCAGTGTTGGGATGCAATCTAAATATGCTGCTTTCACATAATGGTACTTCATCAGTAGTAGGTAATCCCTCTGTCAGCCATACTCTATATCCTCCGTGTAAGATAGATACCTCAGCACAACCCAAATACTTCAGTAAAAAAGCTGCTCGACAAGATTGACCATAACCTTTATTTAAAGTGTCCTCATAGACAATTAACCGTTCCGCACCCGATATTCCCAGCTTGCTCATAATTTCTGCAAAATACTCTTGTAATTCCTTTAATCCTGCTGGGTAAGAACTTTCTAAAAGATAGGTGAAAAAATCTCTAATATTTATGGATTGAGGAATATGAGAAATAGCATAATCTTCGGGAGCCCGTGTATCGATAATGACAGCCCATGATGACTTTTCTGCTAATATGGATGTGAGTTCTTGAGGAGAAATGAGGGCTTTTGTATTCACGATTTCATGCTTCTGTTATCCTACCATTAGGCATTATCGCGCTCGGTAGATTTGCATTTTGGAATGTAAATCACAGAAGAATGAATGTTGAATGTTACAAGATAACTTTTGTCGCTGTGTTGTTTTAAAACTGATTAAATCAAGTTTAAAAAATATGGATATTGAATATTCATTCAAAAATTCTTCAAAATCAAATTTATAATAAAGCTGAGAATACGGGTTTAATAAAATCTACAAACGTGAACCTTCTAATTATATTTGTGATTTATTAGACCTGTTATGCATTTGCATCCATTTAAAAGCAGTGATATTTAATAATAAACCCACAAAAAATAACAACACCATCAAGGCTATCTGATACCAGAGAACTGGCTGGACAAATAAATCTAAAATCACGTGTAGTAAGTTCATGATGCTGTAAAAGACAGTTAAGCCAAAATGAATGATTCGATAACGCTTTGAATCGGTAAAAATAGTAAGAACAATTACCAGTATTGGTAGCACAAAAAAGCCTAACATCAACCACATAATTCCAGAAATATTGTTGATATTTGTAGCTTTTTGAGATTCAATAACAGATAAACCGTGAAAAAGCGGCATTAAACCCAGTTGTGTATGAAACAATGTTCCTAGTAGAAATACTGTCCAAAGAGCAATGATTCTTTCCCGATAATTAATTGCCATAACCATAATTGATTCTAAAATTATTGTGTTATTGTCTGACTTTCAATTTATATAAAGAATTTGAGTAACTTGTGAAGTTAAGCAAACTTGATAAATTCGCTTCCTTCTTGTGGTTCAAGGCTTACAATTCGCAGTTAGCATTAGCTACCCACACCGAGCAAACAGCATTTCTATAATTGTGCGGCGGTATTTTTGCAGGCGATCGCTTCGCTATGCTAGATATCTTCGCATCAATGGTCAAAAGTCAAACTTTTGGGATTTATGACTTTGGGCTATTTTGGCGAAAAAAATGATACTTGCGTAAGTCCTTAGAATTAGTTTTTAACTTCTGGGAAGCGCTGTATAAAGAGTTTGAGGAACTTGTGAAGTCCATTGGTCATTTATTGTTTGTCATTGGTGAGTGTTTCAGGTATATTTATGTTTCTTAACAAGGAGTAAATAGATCATGTTCCGTCTGCTAAAAACATACCCCTTTCCTACGGAACGCTCCGTGAACGGGGAAATGAGGTACGTGCAGAGACTTATGTGGAGTATTATCTGTGTAATATTCTTCAGCCTGACTAGCAGCTTCATGTTTCCTGCTGCTACTTGGGCCGCCACTTCTGGCTTGGGAGTTGACAATATCCATCTTGCTCCCTGTCCGCCTTCTCCGAACTGTGCTGTCAGTCAAGATGCTGATTCCAAACATAGCATTGACCCGATCGCCTACCATGTAGACCTCAACACAGCACGAGCAACTTTACTCAAAGTTCTTAGTGTGGTTCCACGTACAGAGGTTATCCAACAGACAGATAATTACATCCATGCTCTTTCTAAGAGTCGGATATTTCAATTTGTGGATGATGTCGAGTTTTATTTCCCTGCTAATGAGTCAGTAATTCATCTACGTTCCGCATCACGTCTTGGAGACTCTGATTTTGGTGTAAACCGTAGGCGCTTGGAGCAAATTCGTCTAGCACTACGCGATTTACAAATTTGATTTGTGTTTTCTAGTAAGGGCTTTAGTACTTGAAAGCCAAGAACTAAAGTTCTTATTATCAGCTATTAAGCATCTACACATCTGTCATATTAAAAAATTTTTAGTCTTTGCTTTTTTGCCAATGTTCTTGAGTCTTAAAGTCAAGATGAGACTCAGAACACTAGCCTAAAGCGATCGCAAAAATTTTCTTTCGGTTTACTGAAGTTGCTAGAGTAATAATAAACTTCGTTACCTGACCAGAGGTTGACGAGCAGTTGATTTGTCCATTGTGTTTATCGATAATAATTTGGTAGCTAATAGCTAATCCTAGCCCAGTTCCTTTTCCCACAGGCTTAGTTGTAAAAGATGGCTCAAAAACTCTCGCTTGCACTTCAGGAGGCATACCAAGAGCGTTATCTTCGATGCAAATTGTCACGGTTTGTTGCTCATACTGGATTGATGTAGCGATCGTGATGGTATGAGGGCTAGCAGCAGCTATTTCCTCAACTGAGCGGTTTTGATAGAGGTCATCAAATGCATCAATGGCATTGGCGATAATATTCATAAATACCTGATTCAGTTGTCCGGGATAGCAAGTGATTGGAGGTAACTCACCATATTGTTTAACAACCTCGATTACAGAGCGTTCTCCTTGATCTTTGAGTCGATGTTTTAATAGCATTAAGGTACTATCAATTCCCTCGTGAATTTGAAACTCCACCATAGATGAGATATCAGATCGAGCAAAGGTTCTTAGAGAAAGGCTGATATCCTTGAGACGACCAATTTCCTGCTCCATTGATCCCAGAATTTTTGGTAAATCTTCAACTAGATACTCTAAGTCAATTTCTTCAACAAGTTCTTCAATTTCTGGGTCTGGATGTGGTAGCTTTTGCTGTTGGAGATCCACTAAACGTAGGAGATCCTTGACATATTCCTCAATATGAGAGCAATTTCCACTAATAAAACCAATCGGGTTATTAATCTCATGACCTATCCCTGCAATAAGTTGTCCAAGGGTGGACATTTTCTCACTCTGGATTAGTTGTAGTTGGGTGTTTTGTAACTGTTGGAGAGATTGGGTTAATTCTGCGGTGCGTTCTTGCACTCTTTGTTCGAGGGTACGGGTAAGATAGGAAATTTTCAAATGTAATTTTAATCGAGCAATGACTTCTTCTTGCTGGAAGGGTTTGGTAATATAATCAACTGCACCAATTTCTAGTCCTTTCACTTTGTCTGTGGCATCGGCCAAGGCAGTCATAAAAATGATCGGAATATTCTGAGTGATGGAATTGGCTTTCAACCTGCGGCAAGTTTCAAATCCATCAATACCCGGCATCATGACATCTAGGAGAATAAGATCGGGAGCAGAGTATTCTGTTTGTTCGATTGCGGATTCTCCATCGGTTGCCATGAGTGTTTTCCAACCACATCCCTGAATCGCTTCTGATAGCACTTTAAGATTGTTGGGATTGTCATCTACCAAAAGGATATGCATTGGTTTTAAGAGAGGTTCGATCATCATTGACGTGACTCAGTTGTTATAAAAGATTTAAGGAATTTACGGATTTTTCCGGTTTGGAAGTTGGCAGTAAATTTGCTCAACTCACGTGCGAAAGGAGTTAGCTGACTATCTTGCTTAGTTAACTCTTTTATGATTTCTTCAATTGCTGGAATATCTCCCATCATTGCCAGATGATAAAGTTGTTGCAAAACATCTGGTGATGGCAGAAGCAATTCAGCATCAGCTTTCTGTTCAGACTGGTAAAATGACTTTTGAGGTGTGGATTGATCGTAAATCCACTCCACTTTTAGCAGCGATCTCAGTGCATTAAATAGTTCATCAATTTGCAGAGGTTTCGGCAAAAATGCTGTGGCCCCTGCCTGAAAACTTCGTTGCCGATTTTCCTCGAAGACGCTGGCACTAGAAACAATAATTGGAATAAAACGAGTTTGTGGATTTTCTTGTAAATGAACCATTAGCTCAAAGCCATCCATGTTAGGCATAGCTAAATCAAGGAGAATCACATCTGGGTGATGTTCAGTTACCATCTGTAGTGCATATTTGCCATCGCTTGCTTCCAAGGTTCGACAGCCAATTTCTTGGAGCAAACTGATCAACATAGAACAGTGGTTAGTATCATCATCAACAATGAGAATTTGAGGTGCAGTACCCCGAATCCCGGTGATTTTTTGATGGGTTAGGGCTGCTGCTACGCTCGTTGTAGATATCGCTTCTATTTGCCAGTCATGGGAAACTGGTACTGGTACCATTAAATCTAGCCAAAAGAGACTACCTTCACCCAAATGACTCTGTACTTGAATTTGGCTGCCCATCAATGCCGCAATTCTTTGACTGATTGCTAATCCCAAACCAGTACCTTCAGATTTCCGCCCTGCTTCACCTACTTGCTCAAAAGCCAAAAAGATTTTCTCTAATTGGTCTGGTGACATTCCAATACCTGTATCTTCAATCTGGAAGCGAATCTTCTGATGTGTCATTTGTCCATTGTCATTTGTCATTGGTTTCAACTCTTGATCAATGACGAATGACTCATGACTGATGACATCTACTTTGAAGGTGACGCTACCAGTGTCTGTGAATTTGATAGCATTACCTAGTAAGTTGATCAAAACTTGCCTTAGTCGCTTTTCATCCACTTCAATGTCAACTGGTAGGCGATCGCTGATTAAAATATTAAATGAAATGCCTTTCTGTTTTGCTCGGATACTGCAAATCTCGGAGACACCATGTAAAAAAGTGTGCAGATGTACATTAGTCGTAACCAATTCTAATTTACGAGCTTCAATTTTTGAAAGGTCGAGAATATCATTGATTAGCATCAGCAGGTGTGTCCCACATTGGTAGATAATGCTGACACCTTCCAGATTTTTCTCTGTCATGTTTGGCGATACTTCTAGCACCTGAGCAAAACCAAGGATGCCATTAAGCGGTGTGCGTAGTTCGTGGCTCATATTTGCCAAAAACTCGCTCTTTGCTTCGTTAGCAGCATCAGCAGCTTGCTTGGCCTCCAGCAGTTCATGAGTTCGCTCTTCAACTTTAAACTCCAGAGTTTTGGAATAATCTAATAGTTGAGCATTGGCAATTTCTAGTTGCTGATTTGCTTCTTCTAACCGTCTCTGTTTATAGGCATTTGTTGTTGCAATTACACTGCTGATGAATGCGGCTAAAGCAGGTGTGACTGGAATTAGAATGCCATGTAAAAACATCCCATAGCCACCCCCCACAAACAGGCCACAGATGCCTATAGTTGCCCAGAGAATTTTGCCACCAGGAATCCGCATCCTGCGACTGGATAAGAACCAACTACCACTAGAGCCGATCGCAGACCATAGAATAATCCAGAGCGACACAGTCCCGCCAGAAAAGCCGTACAGGTTTGTCTTCCCTGTTTTTGCCCCTTGCACCAGTTGATGGGCAATATTGGCATGGACAACAACCCCAGGCATGGTTTTTTGGGCAGAGATCCAGGAGGAACTGAAGGGTGTGTTGAAGAAGTCATTGGTACTAGCGGCGGCTGATCCAATAAACACCATACGATCGCGCATTAGGTTAGCTGGAACTCTCCCTGCTAAGACATCGCGCATGGCAACTGTCCGAAATGCCGCATCTGTTCCATGCCAATTGAGCAGAATTTGATAACCGCCTAAATCAGCATCGGAGTAGCCTGCTTCTTGATTGTCTAGTGGTAGGTAAATTGCTTTACCCAACTGAAACTTTTGCTGCTTGGGGTCAATGCTTTCTAAGGTAATTTTGTCAGCTTCTAGGTACTTGAGCGCTACAAGAGTTGCTAGTCCAGCTTTGAGCGTGTTTTGCTCTTTGGCATCAACTGCCGTCAGGAGGGCGCGACGGACAAAGCGATCGCCATCCAACACTAAATCTGCTAACCCTACTTGATTAAGTTTTTTTAACTCCGGTGCTGGATTGACGCGCTCCCCGGTGATTTTCTCAACACCGATTAAATTAGGAGTGCTACGGAAGATTTTTACAAGTTCTTCATGTCCGCTTCCCTCTGGTAAATCTCGATAGAGATCCAGTCCAATGGCTCTGGGTTGCTGCGCCCGAATCTTTTCTAGTAATTTTGCTAATGCCCAATCTGGAATTGGCCATTTACGCACCGATTGAATATCGCGTTCATCGATTGTGACAACCACAATCTCATCCGCTATCGTCTCCTGCGTTGGCGTAGCCGGCCGTTGGCATCGCTGACGAACCCATTCATCACGAATTTTCCATTCAGGCAAATTGAAAAATCCCAACGATTGCCCGACAATGACAGTCAGGGCAACAGTGGGAGTAATAATCAAAACACTACGAGTATGTTGGATAAAGGTTTGGAATCTACGCCACATGGGGACTGGGGATTAGGGAGTAGGGAGTAGGGAGCAGGGGGCAGGGGAGCAGGGGAAGAATTCGTAACTCTTAACTCTTCACTCCTCACGGGCTAAACCTTAGCTATCCGCTAACGGAACTGTTTTGCCTGATGCCCCATGCCTAAAATTACTTCGTAGATACTAATAAAGGAGCTGTGACAATCTCCTTCAAGCTAACTGAGGAGAGTAGTTCTTCCCATTGCTTGTTAAGAGTTACATTGCTCGGTTGAGTGCTATGTAGGGCTGCAAGTGTTTCCACGCAGTCATACCAAACGCCATGTTTACCGAAAGCCGCCGCCCGCTTCAGAGCATCTTTTTGCTCCATTGCTGTTGTCAGTTCAGCATTAGGCTGGATGCGCTGAATCCAACCATCGACATAAGGCGTATTTGGGCCGAGCTGTCCATCAACTTTGACAGCTAGAAACCAATGGTAGTTTTTTCCAACTGCTAAAGCGGGTGCTTCGGCTGGTAATTTGACAGCAACTACTCCAGCTTTGAGAGCAACAGGAATGGTCATTTGATACTGTGTATTGCCAGCTTCATCCTTGAGGCTGAACACAGCTTCTTCTGCATTAGAAGCAGGAAGATATACCAGAATTGTGGGACGTTCAGACACTGTTGTGCCATAGAAGCTTTGGGGTAGGAGTGCAATTAGGGCTGCTGGGCCTGCTGCACCTACAGTTGAAGGATTTAAGTAGTAAGTACCAACCCGAGAAGCTCCTCCACTTGCCTGTTGAGGAGCGTTTTTCTCTGCGCTAGGTGTAAAGAGGTCGCCTCTGGAAGCTCCTCCGGTTGCTTGCCTGGGAGCGCCTTTACCAGCGTTAGGTGTAAAGAGGTCGCCTCTAGAAGCTCCTCCAGTTGCTTGTCTGGGAGCGCTTTTGCTAGGGGACTTCCAAAGAATAAATTATTCCAAGAAAAACAAGAGACAGGTTTTCTCAAGAATGATAATCATTTTAAGGGGGGAGAAAAGGGGTTGCCGAGGGCAACCCCTTTTCTCCCCCTCATCTATGCA
>NZ_JADEXT010000079.1:0-16422 GCF_015206985.1 Nostoc sp. LEGE 12447
AGTGATGAAAATTTACATACATCAGAAACAATTCGAGTCAAATTAAATAATTTAGGTTACAAGCTCAGAAGGGTAAAGAAAGTTCAACCTCAAAAAAAATCCCACAAACTGATGCCATCTTTGAGCATTTATACTTAGTTAATATTGATGCTTCGGAAGATAAAAGTATTTTACGTCTAAGCATGGACGCAAAAGCTCGCGTTAAGATTGGCTCATTTGATCGCGGGGGTAAAAGCCGGGACGGAGCGAAAGCTGACGACCATGATTATAACCCAAAAACAACTGTAACTCCTTACGGTATATTTCTTCCAGAGCTTGATGAGCTATTTTTATACTTTACAGAATCGAAAGTTACAAGCGATTTTGTTGTTGATATTTTAGAGGATTTTTGGTTAGAACAAAAGCATCGTTTTTCCGATATTCAAACCCTACTTCTCAATCAAGATAATGGGCCGCAGAATAGTTCACGGCGTACCCAATTTATGAAACGTATAGTAGAGTTTGCCCACAAACATCAAGTAAATATACGTTTAGCTTACTATCCGCCCTATCATAGTAAATATAATCCGATAGAAAGGACATGGGCAATACTAGAGAATCATTGGAATGGCAGCATTTTAGATGAAGTGGAGACGGCTTTAAAGTTTGCTAGTACTATGAAATGGAAAGGTTCTCATCCAGTAGTTAAACTAGTACATAAAACTTATGAGAATGGGGTAAAGCTTACAAAAAAAGCTATGGCTCAAATTGAAAAACAGATTGAGCGACTAACCGATTCTACTCATGAAGTTTTCCCAAATTTAGGTAATTGGTTTATTGATATTTGTTGTAGTAAAACAAAAGTTATTTGATTTTAATAACAGCATTTATTTAGCTACAAAATATACTAATTTTACACTGTTTAACTTCAAAGCAGACGACAAGTGTATAGATTCTTTATGCATAGATGAGGGTGAGAAAAGGGGTTGGCGAAGGCAACCCCTTTTCTCACCCCTTAAAATGATTATCATTCTTGATAAAACCTGTCTCTTGTTTTTCTTGGAATAATTTATTCTTTGGAAGTCCCCAAGTGCAGTACCTATAGGTAACTTAATAGCTGGCGCACTAGCAAGCAAAATTGGTAGTAGCAATACTGTCATCCTTGGTGCAAGTATTTGTATTGCAGGCTCAATTTTCTTTATGCAGCAAATCTCCACCTTCCGCGCGCGATCTGGTTCGTTTGAATCTATGTGCTAAAGGAGCTTAAAAGAAAAATAGCTTTGGCTATTAGAAAGAGTGCATAATCAGCCATAAAACCCAAAATTGGTAATAACAATGACTACTATAAATGACCCTACTGTTTTAGCTGAAGTAACGGATTTGTACCTCAAGTATGAAGAAGCGCTTTCTAATAACAATTTGGAGGTGATGGATAGCTTGTTTTGGGATGCGCCCGAAGTAGTACGGTTTGGCATCACAGAAAACCTCTATGGCAGCGATGAAATTCGTAACTTTCGCCAGAATCGACCAAACCCAAAAATAGAGCGAGAAATCTCGAATCTTAAGGTTGTAACCTTTGGGAAAGATGCAGCAACAGTGACTTTAGAGTTTCGCCGCAATATTAATGGTGTAGAGCGTTTCGGGCGACAAAGCCAGATTTGGTATAGGTTTACCGAAGGATGGAAGGTGGCTTCAGCCCATGTTTCATTATTGCCAGTGTAAGTTTCAAAACTATGACTAGCATTTTAGTTAGACATTAGCTGCCATAAAATATAGTGAGTGGCGATAATACTAGCTTCACCTGATTTCAAATCATTAAAAATAATTCCTCTATGGGAATTGTGTAAGATAATAAACTACGGTAAGCCGAGAGAATCTAGTGTTTTTATGGCTACCAAGTAGGATGCTGTGACATTCCACACTTTAAGAAAAATTAATTTCGCATTAACTGCGATAAGCCCTCCAATTAACCGTAGTATGTTGAGTACAGTCTTGAATAGCCAAAACTACGCTCTCTTGGATCTGTCTTCTAAAGTGGAATACGCGCTGCTGGCGCTTTTAGAACTGGCAAGCCACCACGGAAAAAAACTTCCTCTAACCATGAGCGAAATCATTGCCAAACAACGCATACCTGAACGCTATTTGGAACAAATTTTGACCAACCTCCGGCGGGCTGGTGTGGTACAGAGTCAACGCGGCTCTAAAGGAGGTTTTGTTTTAGCTCGTGAAGCTTGGCAGATTACACTGCTGGAAATTGTCACTTATGTTGAAGGCGAGCAGAAAGAGAAAGATACTTCTGACTCTCAGACTCTAGAAAAGACTCTGGTTTATGAAGTTTGGGAGCAAGCTAACGCTGCCTCAATTGAAGTTTTGGGTCGCTATACACTCCAAGACTTGTGCGATGAAAGAGAAACTCGCGCACAGCAAAGCCCGATGTATTATATTTAGACACGACGTAGTATTCACATGCGGATCGCTCAAGGCTGCCGTAAAGTACCACAGACTACTACAATGGCGGCGATCGCTTGTGTAAAAAATACAATCTTATTGCCCCAGCTATAAAACTTGATGTCATGGCAGGTTAATTTTGGGAACCATTGGTTCTTTCAGCACTCAAGTTATTACCCAATTCTCTAAAATTCGGCAACACATTCAAGCCCCAAAGCCTAAACTATATCTGATACATCTTCACTAATAACTCCTGGTTCGCCCATTTTTTTGGGAGATATAAAAAAGCTTGCTCAGGAGTAAAAGATTGACCACCAAGTTGAGTGTAAATAGTAGTCGGGAACCCAAGCGAAACAAGAATACGCTGCTGTAATGGTGAAAGAGCAGTCAAATAGGCATAACATTGAATATCCCTGTTTTGTCACTCTGGCAGTAGTATAATAAGGTACAAACGCTAGAACCAAGACACAGAGTATGGTACAGCCTCGTCCAGCCGCACCAACAGTAAAATTCGTGGACGAATATTGCCAATGGTATAAAAGCCTGTTTTCAGATGTTAGGAGCTTCGAGGCTTTTAAATACCTTCATGTAGGATGTATTTCTGAACTAAAACGGAAAACCTACCAGAAATAGCAAAAATTGTAGGATTGGATAATCAGTAAGGTTTGCATCATTTTTTAACTACATCACCGTGGAATGTAGAGAAGTTAAGAGCTTTGCGATTAGAGCTAATTTTACAAGTTCTAAAAGGTAGACCAATCATTCTAATTATTGATGAGACAGGAGATAAAAAGAAAGGGAATAAGACAGATTATGTGAAACGACAGTACATAGGTAATTTGGGTAAAGTAGAAAATGGAATTATAGCAGTCACGGCGTATGGTGTATTAACCTCACAAGTTCAATATTTATTTTCCTGTCTCACCCTGATTTCTACTTTTCCTCTGCCTAGAGTGACAAAACAGGGATATTCAATGTTATGCCTATTTGACTGCTCTTTCACTATTACAGCAGCGTATTCTTGTTTGGTTTGGGTTCCCGACTACTATTTACACTCAACTTGGTGGTCAATCTTTTACTCCTGAGTAGGCTTTTTTATATCTCCCAAAAAATGGGCGAACCGGGAGTTACTAAAGTTGTGGAAAGAGTAAATACTCCAGCTACTAATAAAATTAGAAAGTTGTGTTTTCTAGATATTACTACCATGATCTATTACCAATTTTCCGGGGTTTAAAATACAAGCTTTAATTAAAAAACTGATTTTGGAATGATGTAAAAGTTGAAAATGGGAAATTTTTTATTTTGCGGTTAGACTCTGTTTACTAACCCTCTCTTCTAAAAAAATCTACTGCAAGGCGATCGAGTTACAGTAGATTGTGATTGCACGGACTTTACGACAAGCTAATTTAAAAATCAAGCAGCGAGGATGACGGTGCTATTGATACAAGTGGTAAAAAGGAAGAAACAATAGGTGTAATACTAGCGATCGCAGCTTACACCAAACTAGTCTGGAAGAAGCGATTAGTAGGGCGTGCCAGTCCGAGATTTTCGCGCAACGTCTTACCCTCATACTCTTTGCGGAAAATACCACGCCGTTGAAGTTCTGGCACAACCTTATCTACAAAATCGTTCAAGCCTTCGGGAAGGAAAGGGAACATGATGTTGAAGCCGTCAGAACCTTCCTCAATCAGCCATTTCTCCATCTCATCAGCAATACTTTGGGGTGTGCCGACGAAGGACAGTCCGCCGTAACTGCCAATGCGTTGCGCCAGTTGTCGAATAGTCAAATTCTCACGTTGCGCTAAGGCTATTACTCTTTCTCGTGAAGAGTGACCAGCGTTAGTCGATGGGATTTCTGGCAAGGGGCCATCGGGATCAAAACCGGAAACGTCGTAGCCAATAGCACTATTTAGACTAGCGATCCCACTGTCATAATGTACTAGGCTATCTAAATGAAGACGCTTGGTATGTGCCTCGGCGACGGTTTCTCCCACGATGACTAAAGCACCTGGAAGGATTTTTATACTGTCTGGGTCACGGCCAATTGCCCGCGCCCGTCCCTTAATGTCTGCAAATAAAGCTTTGCCAGCTTCCAGATTACTAGCAGGTGCAAACACAGCCTCAGCGGTTTCGGCGGCTAATTGCCGCCCGGCTTCGGATGCGCCTGCCTGAACGATTACCGGCCAGCCTTGGACAGGTCTGGCGATGTTCAATGGCCCTCGCACCGAGAGATATTTTCCCTTGTGATTCAGAACGTGAAGCTTTGCAGGGTCGAAATAAATCCCTGCTTCCACATCCCGAATGAAGGCATCATCAGCGAAGGAATCCCAAAGACCTGTGACAACATCATAAAATTCTCTAGCCCGCCGATAGCGTTCGTCATGCTCTATCTCTTCTTCTAAACCAAAGTTGAGCGCTGCGTCTGGATTGGCTGTGGTGACGATGTTCCAGCCAGCGCGGCCGCCACTAATATGGTCGAGAGATGCGAAGCGACGAGCAATGTGGTAAGGCTGGTCATAAGTCGTGGAAGCGGTGGCTACCAGCCCGATGTTTTCGGTGACGCTGGCAAGGGCAGAAAGCAGGGTAAAAGGCTCGAAAGAGGTGACAGTATGGCTGCGCTTCAGTGCGTTGATTGGCATATTTAGCACCGCTAAGTGGTCAGCCATGAAGAATGCGTCAAACTTGCCTTGCTCTAGTTTCTGGATGAATCGTTTCAGCGCTGGGAAGTTAAAATTAGCGTCAGGCAAAGCCCCAGGATAGCGCCAAGCGCCTGTATGTATGCTGACCGGGCGCATGAATGCACCGAGTTTTAATTGCTTCGATCTGCTCATCTTAAATGGGTTATTAGTGAATACAAGTCTTTAAGTATGGGAAAGACAGCCTATGTAACGAGCAATCGCTTTTGCAACTCAAGAGTCGCTAGTCACGATCGCGATCGCAAAGCCGTCGTAACCTTTACTACCCACAGTTTGAATCTCTGTAGCACTCACACGCGGTTCTGCTGCCAGTAGCTCGTTAAAGCGGCGTATCCCCTGCACACTACTATCACTACTAGCAGCATCGACCACCGCCCCATTACGGACAACATTATCAGCAATAATCAAGCTACCACGACGGGAAAGCTTCAGCGCCCAAGCCAAGTAATCGGGATTGCTTGGCTTGTCAGCATCAATAAAGATTAGGTCAAATGGAGCGTGTCCTTCGGTGGCGATCTGTGGCAATGTATCCAGCGCCCGTCCGAGACGTATATCTACGAGGTTGGACAGACCAGCGTGTGCAATGTTACTACGGGCGATTTCAGCGTGCTTTGGGTTAGCCTCCAGCGAGATCAAGCGACCGTCAGCAGGTAGCGATCGCGCTAGCCAAATCGTGCTGTAACCGCCCAGTGTACCAATCTCTAGGATAGTGTGCGCCTTCTGGATTTGCGCTAATAGCAACAGCAGTTTGCCCTGATTGGGTGACACATTGTGCGGTGGTAGCCCTGCATCGGCAGCAGTTTGCAGCGCTGTATCCAGGGCGAGGTCGGGCTGAACAAACAAGTCGGTGATATAGCGATCGACCGCAGCCCAATTTTCTTGGGTCATATAGTAATTCTTTTTTGTAAATTTCCTTCGCGTTCTGCTTTGGAGTATGTCGAACGTATCTACATACTTCAGCCTCGATCTTTAGTCTTTCAATAAGGCTGAGGTATGTCCCCACTGTCCAGTAAAGACAAATTCTTTCAACAGCTTGCGGACACGGGGAGCCTGTTCGCGATCGCGTAGTCCATCAGGGAGGCTTTGGGGATCGCCAGGATAACCAACTGTCACCACAGTTGCAGGCTCATAGTCTTCTGGAATTTGGTATATTTCTCTCGCGGTATCTCCATTAAATCCCGCTATTTGATGGGCAAATAAACCTAGAGAAGTTGCCTGAAGGATCAGGTTTTCTAAAGCCAGTCCGACATCATGAAATGCGTGTCTGTTTGTTTTCCCGTCGTCAGTAAGGATTTTAGCGACTGCAAGTATCAGTACCGGAGCATTTTTCGCCCATCCTTGATTAAACTCAACCAAGGTACTAAGTAAACGATTGTATTCTGTTGAGTCATCTTTGGTGGCAACAATAAAGCTCCAAGGCTGATGATTGTAAGAAGAAGGTGCCCAACGAGCCGCTTCTAGCAATGAGAGTAGTTTATCCCGCTCAACTGAGCGATCGGCAAAAGCTCTAGGACTCCAACGACTCTGGATCAAGTCATGAACAGGGTATTGTGTTTGGGCAAGTTTCTGCGTCATTTTAATGAATTTCCTTATCAATACTCAGTAAGTTGTCAATTGAAGATAACTAGGATTAAGAAACGGAAACTTTTAGCCTTTTTTTAAAAAACTTAGCAAAGCTAACAATCTAGGCTTTTATTGATTTTTAGATGCAAATAGTGAGCCAGCATGAGCAATCCGGCATTGCAGGAGAGAAACAACTTTGTTGATTAATTGTATAATACGGTAAATTTATCGATTTGTAGTACTATGTTTTCAGTGGCGATCGCTTCCTTTGATATATTGCTTGCATTTCTCCATGCCCATTGACTATTTAGCGTGAAGGATTAACCCGTGGTCAAACTAATTTTACCGATAGAACTTACTGCCGAGATTGAGCCACACTTACCATCGGATACAAAATTTGTGCGGGTAGATAGTGATGGTAATTTTGATGGTGATGCTAGTGATGCGGAAATTTATCTAAATGGGTTCAAATTAAAGCCAGCCACTCTACATAAGGTGCTGGCAGAGGCTCCTGGAATACGTTGGCAACACACTCCTAGTGCTGGTGTAAATCATATTTTGACACCGATTTTTCTGGAACACGATATTACTCTGACTAATGGTGCGGGGGTTCATGCAATTCCGATTTCGGAATTTGTCTTAAGTTTGATCCTCTATCACGCCAAACAGTTACGGCAATTGCAAACTGCTCACGACCAACGTACTTGGCGAAAAAGCTGGTTAGTGCTGCCAGAGTTGGCAAATTCAACTGTATTAATTCTTGGGACTGGAAACATAGGCCAGGCGATGCCTTCGGCGGGCTACGCCAACGCAGATCGTATTAAACCATTTGGGGCGAGAGTTTGGGGTGGTCGTCGTCGTCCTGAACCTTTACCAAATTTTGATAAAATCGTCGGCACAAATGAATGGCACGCATTGTTGCCAGAAGTTGACTATATAATTGTGGCGACACCTCTAACACCAGAAACCAAAGCTTTAATTGATGAAGTTGTACTGCGATCGCTACCCAGTCATGCTTATTTAATAAATGTCGGTCGCGGTGCAGTTGTAGATGAATCAGCATTAACTAAGGCTCTCACTAAAGGCTGGATTGCAGGTGCAGGATTAGACACAGTTTCTATTGAACCACTACCGCCAGAAAGTCCTCTATGGTCGTTGCCTAACCTCTTTATTACACCCCATACTTCCGCAATTTCCCCAGCATTAAAAGGACGTATTGCAAACTTGTTCCTTGATAACTTAGAGCGTTACCGAGGCAATAAGCCTTTACGAAATGTAGTCAATAAGGAAGCAGGCTACTAAACAAATTTATACAGCGATGACATGAATACAAAAACTTTTCAAGCCTTGGCAGCACAGAGTGTAATTACCACTGATGTCTTAGTTCTGGGTGGCGGGCCGGCTGGCACTTGGGCAGCACTTTCAGCAGCAAAGCAAGGTGCCCGTGTCGTCCTAGCGGATAAGGGGTATTGCGGTACATCAGGGGCAACAGCACCATCCAATACTGGCGCATGGTATCTTCCCAAAGGCGCAGAACGTGATGCAGAAATTGAGCGTCGCCTGTCTCGCTCATCAGGACTTGCCGATCGCCGTTGGTTGCAGCGTGTAATTGAGCAGGCACAAATAGGTTTAGATGATTTAGGGGATAACGGCTATCCTTTTCCTTTTGATGAGCAGGGCAATCCCTACCGTGCTAACTTGCGCGGCCCAGATTATATGCGCTTCATGCGCCAAAGAGCGGGAGCAGCTGGTGTACACATTCTTGACCATCATCCCGCACTCGAACTACTTTGGGCCGATGGTGCGATCGCAGGTGCGACAGGTATTCATCCGCGCAGTGGGAATCGCTGGGAAGTCAGAGCAGGTGCGGTTGTGCTGGCAACTGGCGGATGCGCTTTTCTGTCTCATGCACTAGGTTGCGATGGTAATACTGGTGATGGTTATCTCATGGCAGCAGAGGCAGGAGTCAGGCTATCTGGAATGGAATTTTCCTCGCAATATGGCTTGTCACCTGCTCATACTTCTGTGACTAAGGGATTGACCTTTACCTTCGCCAGTTTTTATCTGGAGGATGGCTCTCCCTTACCGGAAACTGGGGAAGATCGAGCTGTACGTATTGCACGCCAGTTGCTTGCGGGTGAAAAAGTGTATGCCCTGATGAATCGCGGCAACCCTATCGAACATGAATGGTTGCGCCAGGGTCAACCTAACTGCTTTCTACCATTTGAGAGGATTGGTTTAGATCCATTCCAGCAACCCTTCCCAGTAACGCTACGCTCCGAAGGAACTGTTCGCGGCGTAGGTGGACTGGAAATCATCAACAATGATTGCGCGACAAAAGTGCCGGGACTTTATGCCGCCGGTGATGCAGCCTCTCGGGAAAATCTTACAGGGGCAGTTTCAGGAGGGGGAAGCCCTAATGCATCCTGGGCGATCGCTAGTGGGACTTGGAGTGGCCGCGCAGCAGCACTTTTTGCTGCCTCTTTAGGCGAGAAAGCCGAGACACGCTTGGTTCGTGGTTTAGGTCAAGCAGGTTTGCGTCCCCGTAAACAGCCGCTAGAGGATGAGCTAATATCGGAAGCGATTAGTGCTGTTCAGGCTGAAACTTTGCCGCTTGATGTTAATTTCTTTCGTTCTGGAGCGAGGATAGCGCTGTCACGTCAACGTTTGGATGCAGTATGGGCAGATATTAGCGATTATCTAGTAGGTGAAGGTCGCAATGCTCTACGCGCACGGGAAGCTGCGGCGATGGCGGCCACCGCTCGCTGGATCTGGGCGAGTGCGGATGCACGTAAAGAAAGTAGAGGAATGCACCGACGCACAGATTTTACAAAAACTGACGTGCAACAAACAAGAAGAATATTTACCAGTGGTATCGATAATGTTGTGGTTGTCGCCGCAGAAAATCAGTTGCAAGAGGTAGCGTAATGATTGAAATTGTTGATAGCGATCGCTGTATCGGCTGTGATATCTGCGTAAAAGTTTGTCCGCGCGATGTTTTTGATTCTGGAGACGATGGAATAGCTGTAATTGCTCGTAAATCAGATTGTCAGACTTGTTTTTTGTGCGAGTTGTATTGCCCTGTTGATGCGCTCTATGTGTCGCCTTATGCCGAACTGGACGATGAGGTTGATACAGAACAGTTAATTACCCAAAACTTGCTGGGTAGTTACACCCGTAACATGGGTTGGCATCATGGCAAAATGGGAGGGACTGACAAAGATCCAACTCAACAACTTAGAATTTTGAACAGGGTAAGGCAGGATAATGCAAAATTGAATCAAACATAAGCAGCAGCATTTTAACCTCTTTCGCGGAATTCCCCACAAAGTTTACGTGATGGCGAACTTTAGGCAAAAAGAGGTGAAATCAAGGTTTTTAACCCGCGTAGGCGGGTTTTGCCTTGACTTCCAGTCGCCTGGTGCAAGATTACTCTATGGGCGAATGGCACTAAGAAAACCTGAAACCTTTGTCTGAGAGAGGTGTGGGAGGATGAAGAAGAAATCTGGCTCCCCACACTCCCCACACCTCCCACACTCAAAAGCCAGTTAAATCACGGGTTTGCGTTTATCTTAGTGCCATTCTTCTATGGGCGATTTCCAGAGGGATGTTGATGCCCTAAGATGGGATGGGGTGTATAAGGTTCTTCTAAAAATTTACGCTCTTCATCAGAAAGCTCTAAATCCACTGCTTCGACAGCCTCTTTAAGATGTTCGATCTTACTAGCACCAATTATGGGAGATGTCACACCTGGTTGATGCAATAGCCAAGCTAGGGCAATTTGTGTGGGTTTCACACCCCGTTTTCCGGCTAATTCAACTACGCGATCGACTACTTTAAAATCTGAATCTTGATAGTAGAGATTGTGAGCAAATTCATCAGTTTTTGCCCGCAGTGTTTGGCCATGGTCTGACTTACTGCGATTCCCTGCTAAAAAGCCCCGCGCCAAGGGACTCCAAGGAATAATACCAATCCCTTGATCTAGGGCTAAGGGTATCACTTCTCGTTCTTCTTCTCGATAGACTAGGTTGTAGTGATTTTGAATTGATACAAAACGAGTCCAGCCGTGAATGTCTGCTGTATAAAGAGCTTTAGCAAACTGCCATGCGTAAACACTAGAAATTCCTAAGTAACGTACTTTACCTGCTTTGACAATATCATGCAGTGCTTCTAGGGTTTCTTCAATTGGTGTTTCATAGTCCCAACGGTGAATTTGGTACAAGTCTACATAATCAGTCTGTAGCCGCCGCAAAGAAGTATCAATGCTGTCAAAAATATGTTTGCGAGATAGTCCTCGATCATTAGGCCCATCGCCGACTTTGCCATGTACTTTAGTAGCAATCACAACTTGATCTCGTTTAGCAAAGTCTTTCAGCGCTCGTCCGACAATTTCTTCACTAGCACCCAAGGAATAGACATCGGCGGTATCAAAGAAATTAATCCCCAATTCCAAAGCCAGTTTGATAAATGGACGACTTTCTTCTTCTTCTAATACCCATTCGCGCAATTTACGCGAACCATAAGTCATCGTGCCTAGTGTAATACGAGATACTTTTAGTCCAGTTTTGCCAAGATTTACATATTTCGTCATACGGTTTGCTCTACTTTTTGTTGGGATGCTTAATGGTTGTAATATTTCTATAGTCTTTTGACATTGATTTGCCTAGAGTATTGCAGATCTATGAGTATTACTTTGCAAAAGCTAGGATATAAAATACTATATATCAATCGACTTGCCGGAGTTAGCAGCTATAATATTAAGAATTGCATATAAATTAGAAATATGGAATAGGAAATCAGGAAATGTTTGGCAGAGGGGGCTGTTGGTAAAATCTCTCGGATCTGCAAAGAGATCGCCACCGTCAATCCAACTAGGGCTGCGGCTAAAGCTCATAGTTCAAATAGTGTATACTTTTCAAATTTAAAGAATTTTTTTTAATATAGTTCTCTTTATCGATAGATTTATAGTATTTTCAAATAATTAAGGCTATAATTCCCTAAACAAATTATTACTTTAGTTAAATTAAATACCTTAAATACTATTATTAAAAAATAGTTTTCTTAGCTTGGATAATAAAAGATAACAGAAGGTACATAGAAAATATATGTGTAAATTATTCTGTTTAATTATCTAATAATTTATATTCTAAAAATCTCAAAACAATACTTGATTTCACAAATTATTAGTTATACTAATATTTAGTTAAGCTAACACTAGCAAAAGAATTTTAGTGTTTATCGTCTGAGTGAGTTACATCTCGTTGCGGTGAGGGGCTACAGGCGAAGATGTAACTCATGCGAGGGCTGCCATAACAAGCCTTTCTAAAAATACAGGATGCATCAGAGGAGTTGCTTGTTTTATCTGAAATGCTAGTGCATCAATTGCTGTTTTTTGTAATTTCTCAGAAATCAGTCTCAATAAACTTTGTCTACCAGAGCATCTATAAAGACGAGTGGAGACTAGGCAGCAAAATTGGTAAGTAAGAAAAATAGGAGATAGAGAGAAAATAATACTCCTAACTCCTCATTTTTGCCTGTATTGTATTTATTTTTAGCACGAGGAAAAGCATGAAAAACACTCAAGTAACAATTAACGAACTACTTAGTGAAACACCTTGCAAATCTAACCAGAAAAAATTTACTGGTCAGAAAAAACTCACTTGCACAAAACCACCACAACCAGGTTCAACCCAAGGAAATTGCCCTTTTGATGGAGCGATGGTTTCTGTCGGAGCTATTACTGATGCCGTTCATTTAGTACATGGTGCTGTTTCTTGTACTCACAATCCTTGGGCAACTCATGGCAGCCTATCATCAGGCTCACAATTATACCAAACTGCTTTTACTACTGACTTTAGTGAAGGTAATATCGTTTTTGGTGGAGAAAAGAAACTGTACAAAGCGATTGTGGATGTTGCTCAACGCTATCATCCTGCCGCTATTTTTGTTTATGCTACTTGTCTGTCTGCTTTGATTGGTGATGATATTGATAGTGTTTGCCAACTTGCTACACAACAAGTTAATATCCCAGTTATCTATGTAAATGCGCCTGGATTTCTTGGTAGTAAAAATTTAGGGAATCGCATCGGTAATGAAACTTTATTGAATGCTGTCATTGGTACAGCCGAACCTGAATTTACTACACCATTCGATATTAATATTGTTGGTGACTATAATGTTGCCGGTGAAACGTGGAATATCTTACCATTATTCCAAAAAATGGGGATTCGCGTTCTTTCTAAAATTACAGGCGATGCTCGTTATCAAGAAGTTTGCTATGCTCATCGCGCCAAATTAAATGTAGTGCTTTGCTCAAATGTAGCTATACAAATGGCTCAAACTATGGCGGAACGCTATGGAATTCCTTATATTGAAGAATCGTTCTATGGTGCGACCAACTTAAACGATTGCTTGCGAAATATTGCGACAAAATTAAGTATATCCTTGGGAGATAGTGTTATAGCCTGTGAACTGCAAGAACGTACAGAAAAGTTAATTGCTCAAGAAAATGCTGCTCTAGATATTGCTTTAGCTCGTTACCTTGCTGATTTAAAAGGTAAGCGGATTATTCTTTCTACTGGTGGTGTGAAAAGTTGGTCGCTTATTTTAGCAGCCCAAGATTTGGGAATGGAAGTTATTGCAGCTACAGATGGCAAAACAACAGAAGAGGAGAAAGCTAAAATTAAACAATATCTTGGTGCAGATGCAATGCTTTTGTCTGATACAACTCCGCAGGCTTTATTAAAGGTATTACACCAAACAAAAGCTGATATATTGATTACTGGGGCTGGCAATAAATATACAGCACTCAAAACGGGAATTCCTTTTTTAGACATTAACCATGAACGTCACCATGCTTACGCTGGTTATGCAGGTTTGGTAGTACTAGCACGCGAACTACATGAAGCCTTGTATAGTCCTATATGGGAGCAACTTAGCAAACCTGCTCCTTGGGATGAAAAAATTAGCTATCAGCTATAGGCGCAACTTTCTTCTGCCAAGTTGATGTAATTGATCGTCTTCCACTACACTTTTAAAGTATGGTGGAAGATGCTTATTTTCCAAATGTCTGCTTTGTTGTACAAAGAGAAGCGACTTGTTCACCGAGCAATCCAACGGCTTACTGCTGGCAATTGTGCAGAGAACCAGAGCGCACCTAAAATAATCAGACTACCACAGACAATCAAGGCATTAGTCGCACCAAAATTATCTGCCAAAGTCCCAGCTAACAAATTTCCAAAGGGCATTGTACCCACCATTGCTAGGGCATAAAAACTCATTACCCGTCCGCGCTTATCCTCGGTAACTAGGGTTTGAATAATCATATTACTACTGGTAATGTTGAGGATAGAAAAGCAGCCTACAAATACCAGAATAATTATAGATAGCCAAACTTGACGCGAGAGTGAAAAGAATATCAAACTCATCCCAATCAAAACTTGAGCAACTACAATCAAACGCTCTAAGCCTACAATCCCTCGTCTGACACTTAGATACAAACAAGCAAACAACGAGCCAATCGGTGCTGAAGTACTGAGGTGAGCCATTGTTGTTGCGTTCCCATTGAGAATCTTTGCTGCAAAAACAGGCATGAGCGCGACATGAGACATCCCGACGAAACCATGTAACGCTAGCATTAATAAAATTACTTTAATCGGCTGGAATTTCCAGACATATTCAAAGCCCTCCCGCAATTTCTCCAAAGTATCGCTAATGCCCGTAAGGGGTTGCATCTGTCTGGCTGGCAGCCGCATCGCTAGCAAGGTAAATATCGCAGGAATATAGCTGAGGGTATCGTAAAGAAAACAATATTTTACCCCTAGTGTCGCAATCAAAATCCCGCCCATAGCAGGACCCACGACGAGAGAGGAACTTAACATTACTGAATTCAAAGCGATCGCATTACTCCAATCGGCGCGATCGTCTACGGTTTCGGTGACGATTGTATGGCGCACGGGCATATCTAATCCCTTGAGCAAACCATTGAAAGCACTCAGTACCAAGAGGATAGGAAAGGTAATCCAATTGGTAAAGGTGAGAATCGTTAAAGCCAGAGAAACGCTAATTCCCAATATCTGTACCACCATTAACAAGTCACGACGACTCCAGCGATCGGACAATATGCCCGAAAAGGGAATCACTAATAACGTAGGTAAAAATTGTACAAACCCTGCAACTCCCAACAACCAAGGCGATTGAGTCAAATCGTATACCAGCCAAGGAATAGTTAACTGCTGGGTCATAAATGTTCCAGACATTGATAGTAACTGTCCCCCGAAAAACAGGCGAAAGTTACGCCAGCGAAAGGCGGGTAAATGGTGGTACGTGATATTATTGATGCTTTTCCCTAGTTGTCTATGCCAAATTTTCATGAGGAAAATTTTATCATGGTTTACTAATAATTAGATTAACTAAGAATTATCAAATAATCGCGTAGTTTACTACCCAGGCATCGCTGATCTGTCTGAGCTAAGGCTTTTGCACATTGACATCGAATCACTATAGAAGAGGATTTATCTGAAAAACATAGGAAATTACTATTTAGCAACTGCATACTACGTTAAATCTATCGGAATAGTGTATGATAATTTCAGTTATACTCCCAGCATTGGAATGTTGCTATCAGAGTATCGGCAAAATTCCCAAGGAAATAGGCGAGTGTGAACACCTCCCGACAGATAAAACTCTGGAGAATCCTAATGGGCTACAAACATATAGAAGTTAAACAGGTAGCTGGTTTCATCGGTGCAGAAATCGGCGGCGTAGACCTTTCGCGCTCTCTTTCTGAGGATCAAGTCCAAGAAATTCGCAAAGCGCTATTGAAGTGGAAAGTTGTGTTCTTCCGCGATCAAAACATCGATCATGCTGCCCAGGTCGAGTTCACATCTCGTTTTGGCGAAGTGACTTTCGCCCATCCCTTGGGAGAGCCTGAACCAGTTCCGGGATTTCCCCAGATCAAACCTGTAGACCGAATGGCACTAAGAAAAGCTCTAAGCTATGCGGAATAGGCACTACAGATTTTAAAGCTATTGAACAGTGAAGGTTCAGGGATGGGATAGGCAATTGTCCTTGATGTAATACTGCGTAGTTTACCGCCGCAGGCATCGCCATTGAGAAGAGTGGGTACGCCATCGCTGTGCCTGACAAAGACAGTGGAGTTAGATGTACTGATTGTCCAAAAAATTTTTTTAGGTAGGAAAAGCTTACTCGTTCATGAAATACTTTCCTTGATACGAGCAAGCCAACATCATAAATACTACTGTGACACTACGAGTACAAATTCTCAAGGATAAATTTAGTCAAAGTTTGGGGCTACCTTTTAAAGAACTATTACCAGAGTCTGTGATAAGACTTGCAATCTCAGAGCTAAAAATTAAATATAAAAAGCGGTTATTTGACCCATTAATAACTTTATGGGCATTTTTATCACAAGTGCTGGATACTGATAAAACTTGTAATAATGCTGTGAGTAAAATAATTGCACATCTAGCTGGTGAAGAAGTAGAAGTCCCTTCTCTTCGAGACGCTCCGCGAACAACAGATACGAGTGGTTACTGCCAAGCTAGGGCGAGACTTCCAGAGAAATTATTAGAAAAACTTTTCAATTCTTCGGCACAAAACCTAGAAGCGAAAGTGACCCAAGAACATTTATGGTGTGGTCGTAATGTAAAAGTAATAGATGGTTCAACTGTCTCCATGCCAGATACCGTAGAGAACCAAAAACAATACCCTCAAC